>NZ_JBNGCO010000094.1:9758-20076 GCF_049974805.1 Baaleninema sp. | reverse complement strand
CCTAGATAGAATGCTAGATCCCCGGCATCTCCAAGATGCCGGGGATCTTAAAGAATCCTAGATAGGACGGTTCGCCTCTATGCCTGAGATCGAACTTCCAACCGTTCGCAGGCGATCGAATCCGCCAACACCGCACTCGCCACAGTGCTGGTATACACTTCTAACTGTGCCTTCGCATAAGCCTCAAAAATCAAACGTTGACCGGGAAACACCACCCGCTCGAAATACCAGTTGGGAACGTTGGAGATACGAACGATTTGAACTTTGCTACTGCGGTTGACGTAATAGCACAAAATCTCTTTTTTGTCAAGAGAAGGGGTTTCGATTTGAGACTGAGTAGAAAGAGTCATGATTATCAAATCTGTGTTTTGTTAACGTTTGGTTTTTGAGTTTTCGAGACTTATCAAAGCGATCGCCCCTCCATCGTGGC
The DNA here is from genome assembly GCF_049974805.1 of Baaleninema sp. Taxonomy (NCBI): domain Bacteria; kingdom Bacillati; phylum Cyanobacteriota; class Cyanophyceae; order Oscillatoriales; family Oscillatoriaceae; genus Baaleninema; species Baaleninema sp. The sequence continues at coordinate 19,646 of NZ_JBNGCO010000094.1, read as the reverse complement.
GTCCGTTGTCGCATCAACAGAAGCGCGATCGCCCAACAACTCCCTCACGAGATTGTCCCCCTCAGCGTCGGAACTGGGAACAAAGACCCGCAAACCACCCGGAACGCAAGTCATTTCGAGGGTGTCGCGGCCGATAACTTCCCCGTCCACAACGACATTTTGCGGGGGGGTCGTGCGAACTTTAACAGATTTCGCCCGGAGATAGCCAACATCCGATCGATCCGTAGCGCGGTCGTTCAGTCCCGACCACAACAACTCATAAGACGCCGTAATCGCCTCCGCCGTCGTATCCGGTGCAAACACCGTAATATCGAGCAGTCCGTCATCCGGACAGACTCGCGCCGGACCCTGAGCCAAAATCGAAGTGGGCGGAGCCGCATTGGCCACCGTCACCGCCGCCGCCGAGGCCACCCAGATCCGGTCTTCAACTTCAATTTCCACATTAAAATGATGCAGGTCTTGCAACTGCTGAACGCCAGATAGCACGTAAGCCAAGCGTCCGAGTCGTTCCTTCGAGTCCGAATCCGTTTGAACGATGGCCTCGGCACCGACGCCGACGCCCGCCCACAACACCATCAAGCGTCCGTCTCCGCACCGCGCCGCATCAATACAGCGAACGTTACCGTCCAAAATCACCTGACAAGCCGCTTCCAGATTGTCGGGCAACCCCAACGCTTGAGCAAAGGCGTTCGCCGTTCCGCGAGGAATCGCCCCCACCGGAACGCCCGTTTCGATAGCCGCCGCCATCACCTTCGACACCGTACCGTCGCCACCCGCAGCGATGGGTATCGCTCCCACCTCCAGCGCTTGACGAGCAAACAATTCCGCATCCGTCTCCGTCTCCGTCGTGCGAATTTCGAGATCGAGTTCCGGGTCGAGCATTGCCCGAATCACCGCCAGGTCGCGATCGGCATCGCCCTGACCGGCCGCCGGGTTAAAAATAAGCCATGCTTGAGAAGCCATAATTCCGTCAAACGGGGTATTAATTGTTTCGACTGCACGCACCGGTCGTCGCGTTCGCGGCCTTCCTCGAACAGACGGTTGGAAAGAACGCACCTTGCTGTCGTCAACCACCGTCGAGAATCCCCTGGCCCTCGGTTTGCTTATCGTTAGCATCTTGAAACAATCGACCCACAAACCTCATTGAACACCACGATAGCGGTCGCGTGCATCTATCTTTAGGGTGAACCCAGACGACAGAGACGGCCGGCCGTCCCCCGTCCGAACCTCAGCCCCAGCGCAGCAACTACAAATCCGACATACTGTCCGGCGCGATCGATTCTCCAGTACGTTGCTGGAGTTTATCAGTATCGATCAGATCGCTCAGACGCTCGATTTCAATCCCGAGTTCCTCACAAGCCCGTTTCAAATTTTCGCGAAACTGCGACAGATTGTCGCCGTAGCCGCACTGCTGAGAGGCCACAGTTTCACCTTCTTTCGCATTGGCTTGAGCGCAATTCACTAAATCAATACCTTGAAGAGGGGTCGCAGACATAATCAAAAGTCCTCACTCGGGGTTTCCATGTCTAGCTTAGAGGGTTGCCACAACAACAAGCACTCCCCCAACGGGAGAGTGCCGACTGATGACGAGCGTCCCCTCTAGCTATGCAGTTGCGGCGCAGATTGAGCCACCGGAACCGCTGGTCCGTCCGCTGCCAGATCGTAAGGAAAATGATGGGCGTTCGGTTCCTGCATCACTTGCAACCCCAAATCCGCACGGTTGAGAATATCAGCCCAAGTAAAGATCGGACGGTTGCTGGCATCCACCACAGACTGATTGAAATTGAAGCCGTTGAGGTTGAACGCCATGACCCCAACCGCCAGGGTCGCACACCAGATTCCCAACGTCGGCAAGAGTACCAAAATATTGTGCGTCGTGCGGTGGTTTTCGATACCCAGCGGACGAACCAACAAACGACCTAAAAAGCCGTAGTGACTGGCAAAGTAGTTGTAAGTTTGCTCCTGTTGGCCGAACTTATACCCAGCGTTCGGCGATTCGGCGTCAGTGGTTTCGCGAATCAAACTCGACGTCACCAGAGAACCGTGAGTGGCACTGAGTAACGCACCGCCGAAAATACCGGCCACACCGAGCATATGCAGCGGGTGCATCAAGATATTATGTTCGGCCTGGAAGGAGAACATATAGTAGAACGTGCCGGAAATCCCCAAAGGCAAACCTTCCGAAAAACTGCCCTGTCCGATGGGATACACTAAGAACACCGCCGTAGCCGCTGCAACCGGCGCAGAAAAGGCCACGGCAATCCACGGACGCAAGCCTAACCGATAGCTGAGTTCCCACTGGCGACCTAAGTAGGCCCAGATACCGATGAGAAAGTGCAAGACGATCAGTTGATAGGGACCGCCGTTATAAAGCCATTCCGCCACCGAACTGGCTTCCCAAATCGGATATAAGTGCAAGCCGATGGCTGCCGAAGTGGGAACCACCGCCGCCGAAATGATATTGTTTCCGTCGAGTAACGCACCGCTGACGGGTTCGCGAATTCCGGCTAAATCTACGGGGGGCGCCGCGATGAAGGCTAGAATAAAGCAAATCGACGCCGCGATGAGGGTGGGGAACATTAACAAGCCAAACCAACCGATGTAAATGCGGTTGTTGGTGCTGGTAATCCAGCGGCCGAACCGTTCCCAGTTTCGCCCCAGAGATGTTGTAATCGTTGGAGTTCGTGTCGTCAAAGTAATTCGTCCTCCTTTTCTTTTCAAATCAAAGATTTTCCGATCTCTAAAATTCCTAAATCGGAAATTTGGTAATCCAATCCGAAATAACAAAATAATGATTCCATCTTTGTTGTAACTGTCCGTTCCCCCAAAGAGCATCTGTCAACAGTTAGGTTCGTTCAGTTGCCTCAACTCTCTCCAGGGACACATGACGACGTAAAGAGACCGGACGTAACGAGACGGAATCCGACCATCTCTGTCTGTCCTCTGTGGCCATCGAGCTTCATATTCCTTCGCCAACAACTCGCATCCTCCATCGGGGAAAACACCGAAAGACATTTTGTTCGTTTTTGAGCCACCGTTAAATTACCTAGGGATTTTCCGAAGTCAAGAAACGACCGTAAAAAAACAGTTCGGGATTTAACGAATTTAGAGATTTTAGATAAAGTCGCAGCCGAAAAAACGCGTTCGAGATTAAAGTAAAAGTAAAGATTCTTGTCAGAGATGTTGTTTTGAAACCCCAAGCGGGTAAAGTAGGAAATAGGGGAAATTGAGTCGAGACAATCTGAGATTGACCCAAAACTGGCCAGTGGCGACCGTCATCGTATCATCCCTCGACTCACTTTCTCCTCAGGAAAACATCTTGAAACTATAGATCGGGTTATTTTAAAGACCGCTATTCAAATTGAGGCGTGAGGAGAACGCCGCCGAGGGATTAGATAAACCCGCAGTGTGAGAACAAAGCCAGGAGTTACGCACTTGTCGGTCGAGACACTCGTTTTTTTGTCCCGACCTTTCCGTTGAAATAACGGAATCTGGTGAACAACCGAGTGTCTGCGTCAGTCCTCAAAGCATTCGGCGTCAAGTAGAAGCAGGTAACAGGGGAACCGAAAATGGAACGAGTCGATCGCTGCGATTGTCTGATTTGTATGGCATTGACCATCTCGATCGCCGCTTTAACGGTTTGGGGATACGCGAAAGATTCGTCTATCCACTTAAACGTCAGAACCGAAGAAGCTTCAGTCACCGCTACGGCAAAATAATCAAATTATTTTAGCGGAAAGGAAACTGTCAATTGTCAATTTCTAAGGGTGAATTTGACTGAGGATCGATCGAAGTCGATCGTAATCGTCTTTGAGAATCCAACTGAGGCTGCGTCCAGCTTGCACTAACCATTCTCGGTCAGCTTTGCGAGTTTGATAGACCAACCGAACCGCCGCCGCCGTGAGGGATTCCACCGGAACCCCCGCCACTTGCAACAGCGTCCGCAAAAACTCCAATTCTTCCGTAAAGCGAATCACCTCGTCATCGTCGCAGTAGGATACCGCTTGATGGATTTGCGGGGGGCGAGGGGGTAAATATTGATAAACGCGGCCATCGCCGGGAGACGTAAAGCCGACGATGGCCGCCCGAAACTCCGTTTTCAACATGGCGAAAATTTGCGGTTGCTGTTCCCGCAGTTCCTCGAGGGACAATCCCAAGGCTTGGGCCCGGTGAACAGAATCGATGGGCATCGTCGTGGCGTGGTAGACCACCGCATACACCGTGTTTCCCGACTCCTCATCTTGGGCTTTCACCCAACTGCCAAAGGGGGGCATCGTGGGAAATTTGAGGGAATCGGACTCCAAACACTGAGCCAGGAATTCCGTAGAAGAGGTTTCGATGACTTCGGCAAAGCGATCGTCATTGCCATCGCGAGGGCTAAATTGAGGGAGAGGTAAACGCATCGATTCCTTAAGAGCCGAGTTCACGAGCCGAGTTTGAAGGCTTCCACAAACAGACTATACACCAAGCCGATTTTCGTGGCGCTGAGGGTATCGACTAAGGTAGACGGACGAGATCGACGACGGGCGTACACCAACCAATTAATCGCTTCGGTTCCCAGTAATAACAGCAACGACACCGTAATATCCAACAAAGCTCGCTGTCCGGCAATCGTCGAAACTGCCGTTCCCATAAAAAAGCCGAACAACCAGCCGATAATCAAAATAGAAATGCGCCGCCAAGGATTGCTCAACCACTGGCGTAACCGTTCGAGGGCGGCATCGAACAAACCGTTCAATCGCGTATTCTGCACGAGTTTCTGTCACCTCCTGTTTGGGGTGTCAAGACGCCAATTGCTAGTTTGCAGGCGTTTACACCCGATTAAACCAAATTAAAAATCTGAGCGATAAACCAAGCGTAAAAGATTAAAAACAAATAGCCTTCCCAGCGGGTAATTTGTTTGTCTTGAACCACGAAAAACATCAAAATCGTACCGAAGACCATTTCCAGCAATCCTTCCCACAGGGTGCGTTCGGGAATCGTGAGAACGCCGAACAGTCTCGGAATACTCATCACCATGAGAGCGTTAAAAATATTCGAGCCGATGACGTTGCCCACCGCCATCTCGCCGTTCCCCTTACGAACGCACACGATACTCACCATGAGTTCCGGTAAAGAGGTTCCGATGGCGAGAACGCTCACGGCGATAATTTCTTTCCCGACGTTAAAAATCTCCGAGAGTTTGACGATCGACATCACGGTATAGTCGGCGCCGAAGTACAGCCCGACCACACTTAACAACAGTACGATAAAAGCGCGAACGGGGACTTTACCCCGTTCGATAATTTGTCCGGTTTCTTCGTCGAGAGTGCCGATTTCTGAATGTTGCATGGTGTACATCAAATACACGATGTAAGCCAAGATACACAACAGGGCTTCACCAATCGAAAACTGACCCGTAATTAACATCAAGGACAGCAAAAAAGCCGAGCCAACAAACAAGGGCAAATCGACACTAGCAATTTCGTATTTGAGGTGGATCTGTTTGGCGATAATGGCGGCAATTCCAATAATTAGGAAGATATTGGCGACGTTCGAGCCGACCACGTTGCCGAAGACAATTTCAGACGAGCCTTGTACGACGGCAACGACCGAAGACATGAGTTCCGGCAAGGACGTGCCGATGGAGACAATTGCAACGCCAACAACAAAGGGCGGAAACTTTAAAAAGATACCGATTTTTTCGGCGGAATCTGTGAAGAAGTCAGAGGATTTAACAAGTACAAATAAACTGACAGCAAAGATTCCCAGCCAAGATAGTATTTCTAACATTAGGAAAGAAAAGGTCTCTTTGAAATACTATAACGTCAAAAGTCGTGCGATCGCCAAATAAACGACCCAAACGACTCGTCGTCCGTTCCCAAGAACAAACCGCCCTCTGCGCCGCTCGTCAGTTCCAGGGCTTCCACCTTGTGCTGTCTCGTACTCGTGAGAGGAATGCCGGAGGAGGGGAGAAAATTGAGGGTATCTCCCTCGCGATCGAAGACACCGATGGCATAAACCGCCGAGGCAAACGGCCCGTCGTTGCCGTCGTCCGACGCCGCCGCAATATAGAGAATTCCCGCCGCGTCGAGTTTCAAATCGGAAATATGACGCACCGATCCCCCCGGATAGGGGACGCGCAGCTCTCGAGACGCCACCTCGCCAAACTGATAGGTTTGCGGGTCGAAAATCGCCCAATACAACCGTGCGGGGTCTTCACCGTTGCCGCGATGACCCCAAACCGCCAGCAGCCTCTCTTCGACCGTTTGCAAGGCAAAGCCTTCGACGTTGCTGCCTGGGGGCAACTCCGGCAGGTCAAACTGCCCCAACACTGACACCTGACGAGTTTCCCGGTCGAGACTCACGTGATAAACCGTTCCGTCGCTTTCGACTGCGGCGAAGCTAGAGGTTCCGGGGACGGCGGACAACGCCTCCAAATCCACCGGAAGCGGCGTTTCCGAGGGCCAAGCGAGGGGTTGGTAGTCCGGCCATCCCTCTTCAGACAGGGAGAGAACGGCCAAGCGTCCCTCATCCTCCCGTTTGTTGTCGTGAACGACGAGGAAATCGAGGGGGGCGTCCGTGTCGGCGATGGCAGCTATGCCGCTAATACCGTATTGAATCGAACCCCGTACCGGCTGCCAGGATTGGGAGAATACCGGAGAGGTCGAGAACAGCGTCGGCGCGATCGACCCCACAGTCCCGAGGGCAAACTGGAGCGATCGATACAGAAACGAAGATTGAGACATCTATAAAACCTTCAGACTCGACACTTCAAACAGCCAGAACATCGCACCCTGGCCCGGTCGCCGACGGGGTCGATCGTTCGAGAAAAAACCCGGCATCCTTGCAATACCGGGTCGATCGAAATTCCATCGAACCTGCGTTCGACCACCGAAAATCCGTTACGCCGAAGCGTCTCCCGGCCGGATCAGATTTTCTAACCCCTCGACGACGCGAGCCGATTGGATAACATCGCCTTTGGTGAGTTTTTCCAGCACCTGAGCCCCGTCAACCACGTAACCGAAGGCAGCATAGCGTCCGTCGAGCAGGTTCAAACCCGCCGGAGTCAGTTCCGGCTCGAACAGGAAGAAAAAGAACTGAGACGAGCCGCTGTTGGGTTCCAAATCCCGGTGAGCCATCCCCACCGTTCCATAAGCCGAAAACGGCAGCACCGGCTGTTCCCGATACAAGCCGATTTGTTCCAACGTAAACTCGTAAACCGGTTCGTCCTCGCCACGAACGCGAATTTCTAAGGGAATCGTGCGGTACTCGCCCGTATCGGGATCGACAAAGCCGTCGTCGGGTCCGGGAGGATCGCCCGCTTGCAGCACGTAATTGGCTTCAGCCCGCGTAAAGGGCAGTCCGTCGTAAAAGCCGCGATCAACCAAATCGACAAAGTTTCCCGCCGTAACGGGGGCGTTGTAGCCGTCGGCGATTAACGTCACCGTTCCCTGCGCCGTGGTCATTTCCACCGTTGCCCGTCCTTTCAACTGGGGCAAATCAGCGTAATCCTCGGGGACTTCAAAAGGAAAACCGTCCACCATCAGTTCCTCGAACTCGCCGAGGGTATCGAGAAGCTGGCGGCGCACCACCCAAGCCTGCTCTTTATCTTGTTCCTCGACCACAGTTTCGAGTTCCACCATCCCGTTTTCGAGTTGCGCGAGTTTCTCTTGCGCTTGCGGTTGACGGGAGGGGGGGACGCTGGCTAACAGTTCGTCTTTGCGATAGAACAGCGTCGATTTGGCACTTCTGACGTCGCTGGCCACCGCCGACCAGCGTTTTCGCGCCCGCAGTTGAGTGCTGATGTCTTCCAAACTGCTTTGAATGCGGCGCACCGAATCGTTATCGATCGGGAGCGCGTATTGCAGGAGCGATCGCGGGTCGGTGACGGCATTCCCTTGAGGCATTCGGCTCTCGCGGTAGTTGTCGTTATCGCCACCCCACCAAGCCGCACTCAGACCGAGCGACAGCGGGATCAGTACGATCGCGAACAGGCCGACTTTGAGCCAGCGTTTCAGTACGTCCATGCTTTTTCGTCGTTGTGAGTTTCCATCGAGCGTGTTCCTTCATCATAGTGCCAGAGGGGGGCGTTCTCTCAGGCAAACTGGCACGATCGCCAGGAACTTACCTAACGGAAGTGCCGGAAACGAACCGCTCAGGGGTAAAATAGGTTGCCGATTGTTCTGCACGGATCGAGATTCATGATCTCCTCAAATGACTTTAGAACTGGCGTCACCATCGAACTCGATGGAGGAGTTTGGCGCGTCGTAGAATTTCTGCACGTCAAACCGGGGAAAGGTTCGGCGTTCGTCCGCACGAAACTGAAAAACGTGCAAAGTGGAAACACCGTCGAACGCACGTTCCGGGCGGGGGAAACCGTTCCCCAAGCCAACCTGGACAAACGGGTGATGCAACATACTTACCGCGAAGGCGAACAGTTCGTCTTCATGGACATGGAAACCTACGAGGAAACCCGTCTCAACGCCGAACAAATCGGCGACGGCGTGAAGTATCTCATCGAAGGCATGGAAGTGAACGTCGTGCGCTGGAACGACCAGGTGTTGGAAGTCGAACTTCCCAACTCCGTCGTGTTGGAAGTGACTGAAACCGATCCCGGAATCAAAGGCGATACGGCCACCGGCGGCACCAAACCCGCCACCGTCGCAACGGGAGCGCAAGTCATGGTTCCGTTGTTTATTTCCGTCGGCGAACGGATTAAAATCGATACGCGCTCCGATACCTATTTGGGACGAGAGTAATTGCGTTTAACGGGAGTTGGAACGGTTGACGGGGGGATGAGGGACTGGGAACGACACCCCTCCAGCCTCTCCAACGCGACTTTTCTATGTCACTTTGGGCAACCCAAATTAGCCAGCCTTTTCAAGACTTGAGAGCATTCGGATAGATAGCGGACATAACACAGTGCAACTGGATTTCAACCAACTGCGCGAGCTTCTCGCAGATTTAGATCAAACGGATATAGCAGAGCTGACACTCAAAAGCAGCGACCTCGAACTTACGGTTCGTAAAAATCGAGCCGGGTTGACCGAGGCCACCTCGTCGATCGACCTCTCGACCTTGGCCGCCGCCGCAGCAGCAGCCGGAAATCAAGTCCCGGCCGCTCCGGTGTCGGCGCCGACGCCGAGCCAACCGGAAGCCAGCGAGGGGACATCGCCGCCGCCGCCGTCTTCTGAGCCGAAGTGGGTCGAAATCGTCTCGCCGATGGTGGGAACCTTTTATCGCGCCCCCGCTCCGGACGAACCGCCCTTTGTGGAAGTCGGCGATCGCATCACCACAGGTCGAACGGTGTGTATCATTGAAGCGATGAAACTGATGAACGAAGTCGAATCGGAAGTTGCCGGAGAAGTGGTGGAGATTTTGGTTGAAAACGGCGAACCCGTTGAATACGACCAACCGTTGATGCGAATTCTTCCGGCTTGATAACAGGCGGTTTCTGACCGCCTTTATCGCTCGATCGGCATCGACGAAACAGATCGACCTCGATCTCAGTCCTGCGATCGCAACCCTTTGGCGTTAAATCCGATGAAATCCGTGCAGCCCATACCGAAAGAAGTGACGAAACACGTCGCCGAGTATTTCAGCATCCTTAGCGAACCGATGCGCTTGAAGATTTTGAACCTCTTGCGCGACGATGAAAAATGCGTTCAGGAACTCGTTGAGGCAACGAAAACCAGTCAGGCCAACGTATCCAAACATTTGAAAGTGATGCTGCAAGCTGGCATTCTGACCCGTCGCACGGAAGGAACGTCGGCATACTACCGCGTCGAAGACCAATTGACCTTCGAGTTGTGTCATTTGGTGTGCGATCGCCTGGCGACTCGGATCGAACAACAGGCGCGACATTTCCGGGCGTTTAGCTTCTCGAGTCGTCCCCAAACGGAAGAG
>NZ_JBNGCO010000094.1:0-9658 GCF_049974805.1 Baaleninema sp. | reverse complement strand
TCGAGCTTGGAGACGTTTCTCTCAGACAACCCTATTTTCCAAAAATCGATGAAACACATTTTGTTGTGTACGGACGGCTCGGCGTTCGCGCAAGTTAGTTACGAATATGCGGCGTGGTTGGCGCAGCGCATCGACGGCGCGATCGAGGTTCTGTACGTTACGGATTTACGGAAACAGCAGGCGTTGAAAAACCCGGATTACAGCGGGAGCATCGGCATCGACGCCTATCAAGAACTGCTCGATCGCCTGGTGGATTTGGAACGGGAAACCGCCACCCTACACCACGCTCGCGCCCACATGATTCTCGACGACGCCGAAAAACAGTTGCGAGAGCGAGGCGTCGAACGAATTACGAAAACCCACCGCACTGGGTTTTTAGTGGATTTGTTTCACGAGTTCGAGGAACAAGCCGACGTTATCGTAATCGGGAAACGGGGAGAAACGGCGGGATTCGCTTCGGAACACCTGGGGGCGAACTTGGAACGCATCGTTCGATCGAGCCACAAACCCTGTTTGGTCACATCTGGCGATTTCCATCCCCTTCGCCACGTCGTGTTAGCCTACGACGGCGGGAAAGGCTGTCAGAAAGCGTTAGATTTCATCGTCTCGTCCCCCGCTTTCCAAGGATTGACGCTGCACGTGGTGACGGTGGCGAAAAGCAGCCAAGACGACGACCAACGGGATAAGTTAGAACTGGCAAAAACTCGCTTGAAAACGGCAGGATTCGATCCGGTTTGCCACTTACTTCACGGCGAAACGGAAAACGCCATCTCGAATTACGTGGAAACCCACCCCATCGACATGATGGTGATGGGGGCTTACGGCCACAATCGCATTCGCCACCTCGTTATTGGAAGTACGACGGCGCAAATGTTGCGTCGCTGCCACATCCCCGTTTGGCTGTTCCGGTAAAATCGAGAACGTTCGACATTTCTCGGTTTGGCCATGAAAGCTGTCACGATCGATCGCTACGGTTCCCCGGACGTACTGCAATATCGCGATATCGAAACCCCAGTTCCCAAGGGCGATCGCGTTCTCGTCAAGGTTCGCGCCAGCAGCGTGAACCCCGTCGATTGGAAAATTCGTCGCGGTGACTTGGCGCTGCTGTCAGGATTCGATTTTCCCCTGCGTCTCGGGGCTGATGTGGCGGGTGTCGTGGAAGCCGTCGGCGATAGCGTCAGTCTCTTTCAACCGGGAGATGAAGTGTTCGGCTTCGCCAACCCCGTCAACGGTGGGAGTTACGCCGAATTCGTGGCGCTTCCCGAGTCTCAACTGGCGCTCAAACCCCGCAATATCGGCTTTGAAGCCGCCGCCGCCGCCCCGTTAGCGGGGTTGACGGCCATGCAATCTCTGTTAGACTTGGGCGGGTTGCGTCCCGGTTTGTCAGTTCTCGTTAACGGCGCGTCGGGGGGAGTGGGCAGCTTCGCCGTGCAAATTGCTAAAGCCTTTTCCGCCACCGTAACGGGGGTTTGTAGCGGTGCCAACGTGGATTTGGTGAGACATTTGGGAAGCGATCGCGTTCTCGACTATACCCGCGAGGATTTTACCCGTCAGAGCGATCGATACGATATTGTTTTCGACGCGGTTGGAAAATCTACCTTTTCTGACTGTTCCCGCGTTCTCAACCCCGAAGGCGTCTACGTTTCCACGCTTCCGAGTCCGGAACTGTTGGCCGCGATCGCCCAAACCTTTTTCTTCCCCGGACAAAAGGCGAAAATCGTTCTCGCTCAACGGAAACATAAGGATTTAAAAGCCTTAGCGGAACTCATCGAAGCGGAAAAAGTCAAACCGCAGATCGATCGCACCTATCCCCTTTCCGACATTATCGAAGCCCACCGTTACAGCGAAACCGGACGCGCCAAGGGCAAAATCGTTTTAACTGTTGAGAATTAATCATCAATAATTAATCCTTGACAACTCTAGATCCCTGGCATATCCAAGATGCTGGGGATCTCACGGAGATATTGAGCGATAGAAATTTTTTTAAACAGTTTTTTTAAACAGTTTTTTTAAACAGTTTTTAAAATATTTTTTGACTCGATTAATTGCCATAAAATAAGCTCAAAAAAACAATGAAAAAAACAATTATCTTTTACTTTGTATTAATAACAATTGCCTTATTCATGTTATTTCCCGTGCTGTGGCTGTTGAGTACAGCACTCAAATCGCCCCAGGAAAACATTTTTCAATTCCCACCGCAATGGATTCCAACAGAACCCACATTCGAGAATTTCATCAAAGTTTGGCAATCCCAACCGTTCGGGCGCTATCTGCTAAACAGTACCGCGATCGCAATTTTCACAGTCATCTTTAACTTACTGTTTTGTTCCTTAGCCGCATATCCTTTAGCGAGATTAAAATTTAAAGGAAAAGATTTTATCTTTGCCAGCATTGTCGCCACGATTATGATTCCCTTTCAAATTATCATGGTTCCCCTCTACATTTTGACAGTTCAACTCGGATTAAAAAACACCTATTTCGGCGTAATGTTTCCCTATTTAGCCGGAGCCTTTGGAATTTTCTTATTAAGACAAGCCTTCGCAGGAGTGCCAAAAGAACTCGAAGAAGCCGCCCGAATGGACGGCTGTTCCGAATTAGGAATTTGGTGGTTTGTCATGGTTCCCGCCGTGCGTCCGGCGTTAGTGACACTGGCGATTTTTACCTTTATTGGTTCTTGGGGAGATTTTCTCTGGCCGTTAATCGTCCTCGATCGACCAGAATTTTACACCCTTCCGTTAGGCGTAGCCAGATTGGCGGGAACCTTTTCCCTCGATTGGCGATTAATCGCCGCCGGTTCGATAATTTCGATCGCCCCCGTCTTACTCCTCTTCGCCTTCGTCCAACGCTACGTCATTTCCGCCAACATCGGAAGCGGAATAAAACAGTGAACAGGAAACAGGGAACAGGGAACAGGAAACAGGGAATAGGGGGACAAGGGGACAAGGAAGATTTGTTCCTCATCACCCCCTCACCTCATCATCCCATCATCCCATCATCCCCTCACCCCATCATCCCATCATCCCATCATCCCCTCATCCCCTCATCACTTCGCCTCCACCAGCGGAACGGCGATATCCAAAACCGCCGTGGTTTCGTTGAGAGAAGACGCCGTCATCCCAATCCCGCGAATTGAGTTCAGAAGAGCGAGGCTGTCTGGCGTCACGACTTCGTTCGCTTGTAACGTCCGGGGATCGACTAATTCCAAAATTTGTACGAGGTTGAGGTAAAAATAGCCTTCCTTGTTCTCCGGAAGCTGTTGTTGAATCTCCACAAAGGTCTCGTTTTTCGCCAAAGGCGTTTCTGGCGGCTGGGTGATGACATCGACGATAGGCCCCCCTACCGCGATCGCTAAAGATCGATCGTCCAACCAACCGTAACCGAGGATGGTTTCCGGTTTCACGCCGAAAAAGGGGAGTTTCCACTCCGTCACGGTCACGGTATTGACTTGTCGCGAATCGAAGGTTAGCGGTAAGGGAAGGTTTTGTTGCAAAATCGACCCGAACTTATCCATCGTCCCTTCAGTGGTTTTGCGATCGCTAGTTTCGACCACCACCGCTGCGCCGAATCCCAAGGACGCTAAAATGCCTTTGTCCGAGGGAATCAAGCCCACGCCGAACTCTCCGTCTAGGACGCCGAACACTTCTCGATCGATATCCAAATCCACATTTGACGCCGCCTCGCGAACCGTCGAAACCAAGGTTTTCCCTTCCGTCGTGGTGGAGGCGGTTTCCACAAACTGCGTCCAGGCGCGATCGAGATTGCGACCTTCCACTAACATCAAGGTATCCTCGGGAAACCGTTGCGCCATCCTCCCCGACACCGACTCAAAGGAGATTTGAGGTCGATCGGCGTCGAAGCGAACCATCATTCGACCTTGCAAACCAATATCCGTAACGCCAACCCCCATCACCACCGACTTCACCGCCGTTGTCGGTAAGCGATCGCCCTCTTCCGTGGGGGCGATATCTTGCAAGGCTTCCGGGTCGGCCACGTACACTTGTGCCAGAGGATTGTCTAAATTCACCCCCTGACGCAACAGTTTCGCCATTCCCGGTAACTTCGCAAAGGAGGCGTCGCCGCCAAAGGTATCGATCGAAGCTTTCACCAAATCCAAATCGTCCGAGAGGGTCAAATAGTCTCCCAACACCGCCACACTGTAGGACGATCCCCCCGGTTCCGTAATCCGAGAAATCGTCGTTCCGCGATAGTCGATTTCCTCTAACTTCGTTCCTTCTTGTCCCTTAACGCGGTTGGCGAATCCCAACGCCTGCAATTTGTCCTTAATACCCACCACCGTCAACAGTTCCGAAGACTCGCCGCCGGAGACTTCGTCGGGAACCCCCGCGATGGCCAAACTTCCCATCCAAGGCTTGAGATCGCGCTCGAAATCCAGTTGCGTATCCTCGAAAATCTCCTCTTGCAAGGACTCCATTGTGCGATCGACCACCGCCTTCGCCTCCGGCGTTCCGAACTGTTGCAACTTGTCCCAAGATCGATCGTCGAGGGTGACATAAGCCGTCACCACCGCCTCGTCGGGAATCACTTCCGCACTAGCCAGGGGCGTCAAATGGCGACTGCTCCGCTGGCGAAGCACCCAATACGCCGTCGCTCCCGCCGCGACCGCCACCGTCGCCGCGATGGCGATCGAACATCCCAACCCGCCTTTTTTCTGAGAAGTTTCCGTCATAATCTAACGTTTCGTCCAAAGTCAATCGTTCAATATCAAACTGAAAATCAAAGTGACGGGAGGCGTTTCGCGTCGAAGGCTGCGATCGCCATCTCCAAGTCGCTCCCACTCGTACTAATCTAAACCTCCTCGACTCGCTTCAAACCCCCTCTTTCGCTAGGATAGCCTTTAGGCTTGCTTAACGATTCGCCTCGATACCATCACTATGCCGCACGTTCAATTCGACTCCGACAACAACGACACCAATCGCTTCGAGTTACCGGGAGCGCGTCCCCACTACACCCCCGATCGACCGGGACAAGTCGAACATATCTTTCTCGACCTCAGCCTCGATTTTGCCAAACAGCGGTTTTCGGGAAACTGTCAAATTCGCCTCAACCCCGTTCGCGACGGGATCGACAGCCTCACGCTCGACGCCGTAGGTCTGGCGATCGAAGAAGTTTTCGCCGATAAGGAACCGCAATCCTTTGACAGCGATGGCGAACAGGTTACAATCCGTCTCGACACCCCCACCGTCGCCGACAAACCTATCCTTCTCGATATTCGCTACCGAGTCGATCGACCCCGTCGCGGCCTCTACTTCATCGCCCCCACCGACGACGAACCGAACAAACCCACCCAAGCTTGGACGCAAGGGGAAGACGAAGATTCTCGCTTCTGGTTTCCCTGTTTCGACTACCCGGGACAACTGGCCACCTCAGAAATTCGCGTCCGGGTTCCCAAAGACTTTCTCGCCATCTCCAACGGCGAACTCGTCTCCACCGACCTCGACGGAGACGAAAAAATCTACCATTGGAAACAAGAACAGATTCACCCCACCTATCTGATGACCCTAGCGGTGGGACGGTTCGCCGAAATTCGCGACGAGTGGAACGGAAAACCCATCACCTACTACGTCGAACGCGATCGAATCGAAGACGCCAAGCGCAGCATGGGGAAAACCCCCCGCATGGTGGACTATTTCAGCAAAGCCTTCGGCTACACTTACCCCTTCCCCAAATACGCCCAAGTCTGCGTAACGGACTTTATTTTCGGGGGAATGGAAAACACCTCCGCCACCCTGCTGACCGATCGCTGTTTGCTGGACGAACGGGCGGCGTTAGACAACGATCGTACCGAAAGCCTCGTCGCCCACGAACTCGCCCACCAGTGGTTTGGCGATTTGGTGGTCATCAAACATTGGTCGCACGCCTGGATTAAGGAAGGAATGGCCTCCTATTCCGAGGTGTTGTGGACCGAATACGAATACGGCCTCGACGACGGCGCCTATTATCTCCTCAACGAAGCCCGCAGCTACCTCAGCGAGGACAAAACCCGCTATCGCCGCCCCATCGTTACCAACGTTTATCGGGAAGCCATCGAACTCTACGACAGCCACCTTTACGAGAAAGGGGCTTGTGTCTATCACATGATTCGGGCGGAGTTGGGCGACGAGTTGTTTTTCAAAGCCATCGCCACCTTCGTCAACGACAACGCCCACAGTACCGTTGAAACGGTGGATTTGTTGCGATCGATCGACAAAGCCACCGGCCGCAACTTACAGTATCTCTTCGACAGCTACGTTTTCCGAGGCGGACATCCCGATTTCCAAGTCAGCTATTCCTGGGACGGCGACAACCACATCGCCAAAATCACCGTCAAACAAACTCAAGCCAAATCGGGAAATACCCTTTACGATCGAAACCTCTTCGATTTACAAGTTCCCATCGCCTTCGGAAACGAAAACGCAACGCCGATACGGTTCGTCGTGCGCGTCAACGAAGCCGAACAGAGTTTCTATTTCGCCTTACCGGAAAAACCCACCTTCGTGAGTTTCGACGCCGGAAACAACCTCCTCAAAACCGTCAAACTCAAATATCCTACCCCCGAACTCGTCGCCCAGTTGAAATACGACCCCGACCCCATTTCGCGGATTTACGCCGCCGAAGCTTTAGCGAAAGCGGGAAGTTTGGAGGCGGTGACGGCGTTATCGGAGGCGTTACAGTCCGATGAGTTTTGGGGCTTGCGCGTAGAAGTCGCCAAACAGTTGGCGAAGGTGAATTTAGACCAAGCTTTTGAAGCGTTACTGAACGGCTTGAAGGACAAAGACGCCCGAGTTCGTCGCGCCGTCGTGGATGGATTGAGTCAAATTAAAACCCGCGCCAGTTACAAAGCGGTGAAGTCGGTGTTGAAGAAAGGCGACGCCAGCTATTATGTGGAAGCCTCGGCGGCCAAAGCTTTGGGTGCGATCGCCGCCAACCATCCCGAGAAGAAACCGAAAGCCGAAAAAGCCATCGATCGATTGAAATGGGTGTTGGACACCAAAGCCGGATGGAACGATGTCGTTCGTTGCGGTGCGATCGCCGGATTGAGTCAGTTTACGACTTCTGAAGCCGCTTTAGATTTGATTTTAGAGTACACTCAACCGTCCGTTCCCCAGGCGTTGCGCTTAGCGGCGATTCGCGCCTTGGGGCCAATTTCCACCGGACAGACGCCAGGGAACCTCGAACGGATTTTAGCGCGACTCGATCGACTCGCGGGAGAAGAGTTTTTCTTAACCCAGCGTTCGGTGGTGGTGGCGTTGGGGGCGATGGAAACCCCGAAAGCGATGGAGATTTTGAGTTCCATCGCCGAACGAACCGCCGACGGACGCATTACTCGCGTGGCGGAAGAAGCGGTGGAGAAGGTTCAGAAAAACATCGGTTCCGACAAAGCGGTGAAGGAATTACGCCGCGATTTGGAGAAAATGAAAAAACTCAACCGCGAGCTTTTAAGTCGCTTAGAGGCGTTGGAAGCCAAGGATTAGGGGATGAGGGGATGATGAGGTGATGGGATGAGGGGATGAGGTCAAATTCTCCCAATCTCCCCCTCTCCCAATCTCCCCATCTCGGGAGAATAGGAACAAAAGCGATTGCGGCCGTCGTCTTTGGCGCGGTAGAGAGCGGAATCGGCTTGAGCGATGGCGGTTTGGGGCGATCGATCGAGGGTGGGAATCGAACAGGAAATGCCAATACTCAGCGTTACGCAGTCGGAAACGGGCGATCGATCGTGAATTAACCGACGTTTTCGCAGTAAGTTTTGCAACCGTTCGGCGACGCGCAACGCGCCCCGTTCGGGGGTGTTGGGAAGGACGATCGCGAATTCTTCGCCGCCGTAGCGAGCCACTAAATCCGCCGGACGCCGTACCGCTTGGGTCATCACTTCAGCGATGGTTCTCAAACAGTCGTCTCCGGCTAAATGACCGTAAGTGTCGTTGTAGAGTTTGAAGCGATCGACATCGCACAACAACAACGCCAAAGGATGGCGGTCTCGAGCCAAACGCCGCCATTCGCTTTCAAAATATTCATCGAAACAACGACGGTTAGCCACCTGCGTTAATCCGTCTAAATTTGCAAGTTTTTTAAGTTTTTGATTGGCTTCTTGTAACGCAATTTCTGCCTTTTTTCTTTCAGATATTTCGCGTTCTAAGAGTTTTTTTTGTTGTTGAATAGTGAGTTGAGTTTGCACGCGAACCAAGACTTCTTCAGTCTGAAAAGGCTTAGTAATATAATCGACGCCACCCACAGAAAAAGCTTTTACTTTATCTAAAACTCGGTCGAGCGCACTTAAAAAAATAACCGGAATTTCTGAAGTCTCCGAATAGGATTTCAACTTTTCACAAACCGTATAACCATCGAGATCGGGCATCCGAATATCGAGCAAAATCAAATCCGGGGGATCGACTTGCGCGGCGGTAATGGCTTGTTTCCCGTTAATGACGCGACGCACCTCATACCCCGACTCGCTCAGCATGGCGAACAACACCTGTAAGTTTTCAGGAACATCGTCAACGATGAGAATATCACCGCGATTGTCTGACGGGTAGAAGTCGCTCATGATATGAAAGATTCGGTTAAATCGACGATGCGATCGAATAAAAATCGATCGAGTAAATAGCTCAAAATGTGAGCTAAATCTGGGCGACTGTCCCGAACGCGATCGATCGCCTCTCGGATATGTTTTTCGCGGGCGCTCAACGCCGCCTGATGGAGTGCCTCAATCCAGTCTAAGGGCATTTCCGAGAGCAGTTCGGGGGAGAGAGATTCGAGTTCGATCTCGATGGCCTCCTTGTCCTGTGTCTGGGTTTCTTGACAAATAAATCGAACTCCGAGATATTGACTTATTTTCTCAAAAATTGTCTCGTCTCGAAACGGCTTGCTGACGAAATCATCGCAGCCAGCGGCGATGGCTACATTGGAAGATCGATCGAACACCGTCGCCGTCAACGCCACGATCGTCGTTTTCTGCGATACCGCCTCGTCATCGGCTTCCGCTTCGAGGCGTCGGATTTCCTGCGTCGCCTGATAACCGTCCGTTCCCGGCATTCTCATATCCATCCAAATCAAATGAGGACGCCAAGCCAACCAAACCTCGATCGCTTCTGCTCCGTCCCCCGCCTCTCGCACCTCAAACCCCAACGGCGACAACAAACCCCTCAAAATCCGACGGCTTTCGGGTTTGTCGTCCACCACCAAAATACGATAGGTCGGTTGTCCCGACGCCAACGCCACCACCCGCTGACGGTTAGGATGGCTGGCAATACCTTCAGCGCCGACCTCTGTTAACGGTAAAGTAAAACGAAAGCTACTGCCCCGTCCCACTTCGCTATCAACGGAAATCGTTCCCCCCAACAGTTGGACGAAGCGTTGGCTGATGGGCAATCCCAATCCCGTCCCTTCCTGCGATCGCCGTCCGGTTTCCGTCTGTACGAACGCCTCGAACACCGACGCCAACTCCACGGCAGAAATTCCCGGACCCGTATCCTCCACCTCGAACCGAACCCATCGCACCCCGTCCCCAACAGCGGCCGGTTCGGAATCCTCCGCCAACGTCACCGACAAACTCACCCGTCCCGTCGTGGTAAATTTAATCGCGTTCCCCAGAAGGTTCGTCAGCACGTCACTGACCCCGCGCTAAAGCGACGGGGCTTGGGAGCAGCCAGGTTCCCGTAGT
>NZ_JBNGCO010000093.1:0-20082 GCF_049974805.1 Baaleninema sp. | reverse complement strand
AGTTAAACTCAAGATCGAACGAAGATCGGATTGTCTCTAGATCTGTCTCTAGATCTGTCTCTAGATCCCCGGCATCTTGGAGATGCCGGGGATCTCGCACAGCCCTGGATCGATCGGGGATTTGGCCACGAATCATTTCCTATGGCTATATTGCGATCGAAGAGCTACGTCAGTCAAAGTTTCCAATTCAAAATCCCTCGAATATCTTCAACTAAATTCAAGGCTGCAAAGGGCTTCGTAATCACCCCCGTCACCCCTAACGCCAAATAAGCTTCGCATTCACTAGCTTGAGCTTTTGCCGTTAAAAAAATCGTCGGAATCTGCCGCGTATCCGGATGACTTTGTAACTGTTTAAACGTCTCCGCCCCGTCCATATCCGGCATCATCACGTCCAGTAAAATCGCGTCGGGGCGTTCGGCGGCGGCGATCGCGATCGCCTCTCGTCCCGAGGCCGCCGTCAACACCTCCCATCCCGCCGCCGCCTCTAAGGAAATTTGCACGATTTCGCGGACGCCGTCGTCGTCAACCACGAGAACGCATTTGGGAGGAGAAAGTGGAGGTTCGATCGCCATGAGTCGGGGTTTCCTCAATTCGGGGTGGACAGAGAATCAGCGATGGGCAACGTAAAGTAAAAACAACTGCCGAGGTTGGGAGTACTGTCAACCCAAATTCGGCCGCCGTGTTGTTCGACAATGCTGCGACAAATGGTCAGTCCCAATCCCGTCCCACCTTTGCGGCGGGAATCAGAAGGATCGACTTGATGGAACCGCTCGAAAATACGATCGAGCTTGTCAGGGGGAATCCCTCGTCCCTCGTCCCGTACCGCAAAGCGTACCGCAGGCGCTTCCTCCTCAGCGATCGCTTCGGCGGACACCCAAATGGTTTTCCCCGCCTCAGAAAACTCAATGGCGTTCCCCAGCAAATTCGTCATCACCTGTAACACGCGATCGAGATCGGCAAACACCGCCGCCTCGCAGGAGGAACAGAGAAGGGTAATTTTCGCCCGGTTGGCCATCACCTGCATTTGCTCGATCGAGCGCCCCAAAATCACCGTAACGTTGACAGACTGAGGCGACAAGTTAATTTTCCCCGACTCCAACCGTTCCAAGGCCAGAATATCGTTGACCAAGCGCACCAAACGTTCGGCACTTTCGGCCGCAATTTGCACCACCCGCATTCCCCGTTCCGAGGTCGGATCGACCAAATGGCTGGCCAGCAGGTTCAACGCCCCGTGAATCGAGGTCAGCGGCGTTCGCAACTCGTGACTGACAACGGACACGAACTCGTCTTTCATGCGTTCGATGGCGTGGCGTTCGGTAATATCTTCCCCGATACTGAGGGTTCCCACCACCTCGCCGCTGGAATTTTTTAAGACGGTGTTGTTCCAAGCCACGATGCGTTCTTCCCCGCTGCGGGTCAAAATGGGTTCTTGGCGTCGCGGTTGAAAATCTTCCTTGAGAATCGACGCGAAATAGTCTTCTAGCGCCTCGCGATGGGACGAGGGGACGAAGGTCTCGAACCAATTGCGCCCCAGGAGGAGATCGCGATCGCCCCCAATTAAACGGGCAAAAAACGGATTGACGTAACTAATACAACCGTTTAAATCCAACCCCACCACCAACAGCGGCACGTTTTCTAACACGCTACGCCAGCGACGCTCGGACTCCCGCAACCGAGCTTCAGTATGTTTGGATTGAGTAATGTCCCGAGCCAC
Source organism: Baaleninema sp. (assembly GCF_049974805.1). NCBI lineage: Bacteria > Bacillati > Cyanobacteriota > Cyanophyceae > Oscillatoriales > Oscillatoriaceae > Baaleninema > Baaleninema sp. The sequence goes on along the minus strand of NZ_JBNGCO010000093.1, from coordinate 18,368 downwards.
AGAGGAAAGGAACTGTACCTCGCCGCTGCGGTTTTTATGGGCGATGATGAGTTGCGAGAGGGGAATCTCTCGACCCGATCGATCGATCAGCGCCGTTTCCCCCACCCAACTCCCCCGTTCCACGGCGGTGGGGATGGCTTGGGTTTCGATGAGTTGCCGAGTCCATTCGGGATGACCCAGACCCATATGCCAGTTGTCGAGGCGGTCGTCGCGGGAAAATCCCCAGATCGTCCGTGCCGCTTGGTTGAGGTAAAAAGCCCGGCTGTCGAGGGTACTGGAGGCGACGATATCGGGACTGGCTTCTAAAATAGCGATGAGTCGATCGCGATCGGCTTCGGCTTTCTTGCGTTCAGTGATATCCTGCATCACCACCATTCCCGCCAGCAGGTCTCCGACTTCGTTGCGAACCGGAAGCGCTTGATAGGCATAAGTCTTCTCGCCGTGTTGGATTTCAGCGGCAACGGTTTGCCCCGAGAGGGCAGCCTCGTAGAGGGGTTGGGCGTCCCGGTAAACCTCTGGCGGTAGTACGTCGGAGATAATTTGACCCTCGAGTCGCTCTCGAGACAAGCCTCGGTCAGCTAATCCCACGCCGTCGGCGATACGATAGCGCCAATCTCGATCGAACAGGAAAACTGCCCCTTTCGGGAAGTTTTCAACGAGGGTGCGATATTGTTTTTCGCTTTCCCGCAATTTCGCTTCGGCGATTTGTCGTTCCGCGAGTTCCTGCTGAAGCTGTTGGTTGGCCCGGGCCAGTTCGGCAGTGCGATCGCGCACCCGGGTTTCGAGTTCCTGTTTGGCACTGACGAGAAAGGCTTCGGCCTGTTTGCGTTCGGTGATGTCTTTAGCGATTCCCGTGCGGCGGTGCAGCTTTCCCCCTTCGTCAAGAACCGGATAGCCCCGATCCCAAATCCAACGCACGGAACCGTCGGGACGGACGATGCGATATTCAACATCAAAGGAGGCGTTAGCATTGTCGAGAAAAACCAGAGTTCGATCGCGATCTTCGGGATGAATAGCAGCGATGTAGTCTCTCGGATTGTCGTACAAACTCTGACAGCTTCGACCCCAAATTTTTTCGTAAGCGGGACTGACGTAGAGGATTTCGCTATTGGTTTCGTCGCTCATCCAAAATACATCGTCGATGCTTTCAGCCAGTTCCCGAAACCGCCGTTCGCTTTCTTCGTGAGCTTGGTGAGTGCGCAAGGCGACGATACCGTACACCAGATCCGCCGCCAGTTCCCCGAGAAACTGGATTTCTGCCTCGTCGAAGACATAGGGACGATGGTGATACAGGTTTAATACGCCGATGACGGTGCGATCGCATACCATCGGAACGGCGATCGATGCCGCATAGCCTCGTTTTTTGGCTTCCTCGCGCCAAGATTGGTAACGGGTATCGTTGAGAATATCTTGAAAGACGCTGATGCGGCCAGTACGAATAGCGATCGCCGTCGGTTCGCTACCGCGTTCGTGGTTTTCGTCCCAAGTAACGTACAGACTATCGAGATAGCCCTTGTCGAATCCGGCTTGAGCCACAGGACGAATGATTTTGTTGGGGTGGGTTTCACGGGCGTCCACGTATCCCACCCAAGCGAGGCGATAGCCCCCCGTGGTGACCAGGATGTGACAGATGTTTTGAAAGAGGTCGCTTTCGGAAGTGGCGCGAACCAGAGCTTGATTGCAATCGCTGAGGGTGCGGAGAGTGCGGTTGACGCGGTAGAGTTGGGCTTCCGTGGCTTTGCGATCGCTGATGTCGGTGTGAGACCCCACCATCCGCACCACTTCCCCGTTTTCGTCCCACAGGGCTTGTCCGCGATCGAGTATCCATTTATAACTGCCGTCTTTGCACTTCATCCGGTGTTCGGTGGTGTAAAACGGCGTTTTGCCCCAAAAGTGATCCCGAATCGCTTTGAGGACCCAATCGAGATCCTCGGGGTGGACGCGATCGGCCCATTCTTCGAGACTGTTTTCGATTTCGTCTTCCTCGAATCCCAGCATGGCTTTCCAGCGAGGCGAGAAGAAGACCTCGTGAGTTTTCACGTTCCAGTCCCAGATGCCATCGTTATTACCGAGAATCGCCAGTTGCCATCGTTCTTCGCTGGCGTGGAGGGCGGCTTCAGCTTGTTTGCGGTGGCTGACATCTTGCACGACGGCGATAAAGTAGTCCGGGCGGTGGTGGCGATCGCGCACCAGGGATACGGTGACATATCCCCAAATGACAGTACCGTCTTGCCGCAGATAGCGTTTTTCTTGGCTGAAGGTGTCTAGTTCTCCCGTCAGCAGTTTTTGAGTGTTCGCTTTGCCGAGTTCCAGGTCGTCAGGATGGGTAAAGTCAGCGTAGGGGCGATCGAGCAGCTCTGTGGGGGCATAGTCGAGAAATTCACAAAATTTGCGGTTGACTCGCAGAAACCGCCCGTTTGTTCGCACGTGGGCGATGCCCACCGCCGCTTGCTCGAAAGTGGCGCGAAAGCGATCTTCGCTGTCTTGAAGTTCGGCTTCGACTCGATCGCGCCAACAGATATGGTCGATGTCCTGGCAGCACGGCGGTAACGACGCCAAAATATCTCGCGCCACCCAAATGGCTCTATCTTCCCCCAGCGGCGAAATTTCAGCCACGAACCACACCCGCTGTTCTTCGTCTTCGAGATCGTATTCAAAAGTTTGCGGCGTTTGAGTCTCGATGGCACGACTCACCGGGACGAGAAATCGATCGCGAGTCTCATTATCATAAAAAGCGTCTATTGTCAAGGCTGCCGTATCGAAATCCTCGCGAAGCCCCCCCGTCGGGAGTAGCGAAATCTCTTCAGCCTTAGCATCGAGAATCAGGACAATTTCGGGCAAAACGCCGAAAATCCCTTTGAGAACAGACTTCTCTGTGGGAAGGGTCGTCAGAACGGTGGTCATGAGAGGAGGAGAGGGGGAGAGAGGGAGATGGGGAAAGAGGGGAGAAAATTTCACGTCATCCCCTCATCCCATTATCCCCTCATCCCATTATCCCCTCATCCCATTATCTCCTCATCTCCTCATCTCCCTGCAACTAGCTGAGCGATCGAACCGCCACCAACAAGCCTCGCGCCTTGTTTAGAGTTTCTTCATACTCCTTTTCCGGGTCGGAATCCGCCACTAATCCCGCTCCCGCTTGAACTGACACTGTATGACTTCCCGATTCCGTGGGGCGAACGATGGCGGTGCGAATAGCGATCGCAGTATTCAGTTGTCCCTCAAAATCGTAATAGCCGTAAACCCCAGAATAGGGACCGCGACGACAGGGTTCGAGTTCGTGAATAATCTCCATCGCGCGGATTTTCGGCGCCCCACTAACCGTTCCGGCGGGGAAACAGGCTTTCAACAGCTCCCAGGCGGATTTGGCCGAGTCTAACTCCCCGATGACATTACTGACAATGTGCATCACGTGGGAATAACGTTCAATGACCATCAAATCGTCCACAGTCACCGTTCCGTTGCAACAGACGCGGCCGAGATCGTTTCGTCCCAAGTCCACTAACATCACGTGTTCGGCGATTTCCTTGGGATCTTGCAGCAAATCTTCAGCGTAGTCGCGATCGGCTTTTGGCGTTTTCCCCCGAGGGCGAGTTCCGGCGATGGGGCGCACTGTGGCGATGCGAGTTCCGTCGTCGCGGCGTTCCGCTTTCACCATCACTTCCGGACTCGAACCGATGGCCTGCCAAGTGTTGAAGTTAAAATACGCCATGTAGGGTGAGGGGTTAATCAGGCGGATCGATCGATACAGGGAAAACGGATCGCCGGAATACTGCGCCGAAAGCCGTTGAGAAATCACCACTTGGAAGATATCTCCGGCTTTGATGTAATCTTTGGCTTTGAGAACGCTCTGACAGAACTGTTCTTTTGTAGTATTGCTTTGAATGGCGAGAGGTTTGTCTTCGTGTGCTTGCGGCGGCGTCCACTCCAACATCGTCTCGTCGTTGGAAAGGGGATGTTGCAGTTTTTCGACGAGTTGCGAGACGCGATCGCTCGCTTTTTGGTAGGCGTCTTTTAGGGAAGCTTCCGAGGAAACGTCGGAATCGCGCAAGTCAGCATAGGCGATCGCCCAAATTTTCCCTTTGACTCGATCGAACACCAACAGCGTATCGACCTGCATCCACACGCCATCGGGTAAATCGTCGTTTTCGGGAGGATACACCGGAACTCTCGGTTCTATCCAGTGAATCAACTCGTATCCCCACATTCCGAACAACCCACCGATTCCCGAGGGAAGTTCCGGAAGTTGCACCGGATGGTAAGGTTTGAGACAGTTTTCTAAAATCTTGAAGGGATCGCCTTCAAAGCGATCGATCCGTCCGTCGCGAAAGCTTTGCGTCGTCTGTTTCCCTCGCGATTCCAGAACCCACAACGGATCGCATCCGAGGAAACTGTAGCGACCGATACGTTCTCCCCCTTCGACCGATTCCAATAAAAAGCTGTAAGGTTGACCGGAACAGACCTTATACCAGGCGGAAACAGGGGTATCTAAATCCGCCACCCATTCTTGATAGACGGGAACGAAGTTTCCAGTTTGCGCCAGACGGCAAAATTCAGAAAAATCGGGAAAAATCACGATCGGCCACGGATAAAGAATAAGGAAGGATTGGAGAGAGATTATACCAACTTTCTGCCCGATCGGGGTCGATCGATCTCCTCTTCATTTTTGGGCTTCCTTTTTGGCAAAAGTGCCAGGGCTGTAAGTTTCGGCTTCTTGGGCAAACCTAAACCCTGAATCCCGATTGAATTCAGATCCCCGACATCTTGGATCTGCCGGGAATCTAGACCTTCAGACCTGTGAGGATTTCCGGTTTTAAAAAACATCCATAATACTGTATTTTTTGTCTCTCAATATTCCTGCCATATAAAATACAAAATAAAAACACACCATGTAATACCTGCTTGTAATTGATGCTAAACGCTTTGCTTTAATCGAAAAATAAATTGAAATTGATATATTTTTATTTTTCTGGAAAGCCCATTTTTGAAACAAAAAAGTGTTTTGAGTGTAACCTGACTCTGTGGTAAAAACTCCCAATAGAAAAAGAGAATGCAGGGAGAAAAAACTCCCCACATTCTCCAAACTCAACCCAAAAGAGAATCCTAGACCTCGAAAGGTTGCTTGCCGCTGAACTTCAGTTTAGCGGGTTCAGGATTCTTACCGATGTTGCGATCGACCTTGTTATTGAAGGGACGGCCTTCATTAACTTTTTCAGGGAACACACCATCTTTCGGATGGAGATATTCCATTTCGCCGTTGGGGTAAATCCGATAGATTTTAAAATCTTCGATTTTAGGCTTGAACTTCGTCCGCAGTTGCGTACCCAAAGCGAGGCACTGCTCCTTACGAGCCAAGTACAACAAGTTTTCCCCTTCGTTCATGATCGCCGCACCACCAGTGGGCATTTCAAAAACTTGTTCTTTCTTGCTAGTCCAGGTGATGGCGTATTTTTCCTCGACGTCTGCTTTGGTAAGCAAGCCGCCCGTGCTACCACCGAAAATCGGAGTTTTTCCAGTGAGTTCTTCTGCCATAGTTTATCGAACGAGATTTAAGAGTTCGATCGGCATCCTATCACCGACTTCCGCCAGGGCGATCGATATCGTCAACAAATGTAACAGTTTTCGCCGTTGCCCCCTCACGATCGCCGACGCTTCGACGACGCCGAAACCCCCTTGGCTTGTCCGGAAGAGCGGTTCGAGTTGCGTCCGTCCTCCTGAGTGGGAATTGTAAAGTGAAAGCGACTGCCGCGATCCTTCCCTTCCGACTCAGCCCAAACCTGACCGCCCCAGCGTTGAATCGCTTGGCGACAGATAGCCAGTCCCAACCCCGTCCCGCCAGTGGTGCGACGCAGGGCCCCTTCTTCCTGGTAAAACCGCTCGAAAATGGCTTCTACGCGGTCGGGTTCGATTCCCCGTCCCGTATCCGCCACAGTCACCTTCAGCATCCGATAGCCGCTGGGGTGAGCGCGAATCGTAATCTGTCCCTCATCGGGGGTAAACTTACAGGCGTTATCGAGGAGTTTGCTGAGAACCTGCACCAGCCATTCCCCATCCGCTTGCACCAAGGGTAAATCCTCCGGTACGTCGATAACGATATCCGGTAGGCGATCGCGATCGTAACGAGTGTGAACGCTGCTGAGGGACAAATCCACACATTCCCGCAACGACAGCGGTTCCAAATGCCACTCGACGCGGCCGCTTTCAAAGCGAGACAGAGTTAAAAAGTCCTGTACCAATTCTCGCAGTCGATCGGCGTCCGCCAGTGCCGTATTCAGCATCACCTGACGCAGTTCCGGCGCCATATCCGGTTCGCTGGCCAAACTTTCCAAACAAATTTGAATCGTCGAGAGGGGGGTTCGCAGTTCGTGTCCCGTAATGGCGATTAAATTGCTGCGCGTCCGTTCTAAGGCTTCGAGTTGCTGGTTGAGGTCTTCGAGGTGGGCGTAGGTTTCCGCCTGAATCAACGCCGTTCCGATTTGCGTGGCGATGGTGTTGACGAGAGCCACCTCGTCCTCGCCCCAGGCGTGGGGACAACCGCGACAGTGATGTAACTCGATGACGCCGAGAAGCCGGCCGCGATACAACACTGGCATCATCAACCAAGCCCCGATTTCCCAACGTTCGACGGTTTGGGAAAACGTCGATTCTTCCCCCTGTCCTCCCTCGTCGACGGTTCGGATGCGAAAGGCTTCCGTTTGGCGAACGCGAGATTTGTCCGTTTCGCGGGTTCGAGGGGAGGCCGCACCGCCAACGCGATCGAGCAGTTGAGCGATGGTGCGGACGAGGGCGTTATCGCTGGTATCGTCCACGTAAACGCCCGTTTGACGGTCGGCCACTTCCCGAAACAGGGGATTGTCCCGTAACGGCCAGGTTTCCCCTGTCAGGGAAGCCACGTTAGACCCCACGTATTCGTGGGCGATGGTGGCGGTGGCGTCGTTCTCGTTGCAGCGGTACACCAAACAGCGACAGACATCGAGGGCTTGTCCCAACTCCCGCACCGCCACTTCGAGAATTTCGTTGGGATCGAGGGAATCGCGAATGGCGGCAGTGATGGAGTTGACGAGGCGTTCTTTTTCTTCCTGGGCGGAAATGGAACGATAGGCTTTGAGCAGTTTGTACTGTCCCGCTTGTAGGTAGGCGATGAGCCGTTCCGCGAAGGGTCCGGGGTTGATGCTGGGGGGATTGTCCACTAGGGCGCGGAGATCGCGTTGGGATTTACGGGAAACTCGGGGGGAACGGAGTTCCGCCGGGGGACTGTCGATGCCGTAGAGTTCTCGCGCTTCGGCGACTTTTTCGGCCAGTTCGGGGCGGTAGACGAGGATGCGATCGAGCAGTCGATCGGCGGCGAAGGCGCTGGCCTGGCGATCGAACGTCCAAATTCCCTCAAACCGCCGCGCCGGATCGAGATCGAGGGCAGTTTTTTTCAACCAACTGGTTTCGCCATCGGGAATATGGCGTTCTTGACAGACCAAACAGGTGCCGTAGTTCCGCGTCAAGACGATCAAGTTCCACTCTTGGCTGAGGGGTTCGCCAGGATCGAAAGCAATAGTTTCGTATTCCAGGGAACGATTGGCAAAATCGCTCTCTGGGGCGGCGAGAACGTACACTTGGGGCGTCGCTTGGCCGATTTTGAGATATCGCTTCGCCTCCATGCGGTAAAATCGCTCTCGTTGAAAACTCGCCACCACCAAGGGGCGATCGTCGCTCGCCAACACTTGGTCTTCCATGGCATGAGACAGCGCGATCAGCGAAGACTTGAAATAGACTTGCGATCGCAGGTTGGGGAGGGCTTGCAGCAAATCTTCCAATACGGAAGTCGTTACGCTCATCGATGTTTGTAACCGCTTGCGCTAGGCGTCGTGAAAAGCTTGGAACCCAGTTCGACGAAAAACGCCAGACTCACCGACGATGGCTCCAGATAGGCGAGCTTATATCTACATTACCGGAAACTGCGGTGTCTTCGCTTTCTCCTCGAGTCCTCGAAGGGTCGATCGTCTCGAGATTCTCCGACTTCGGTAGGCTCTGCCACAGTTTTTTTCAGGAACGTTTAAATATCCTATATATATTGACTCGTCTCTCTTATAAGCATTGACAGATGATACGTCTCGGGTTGCTATTTCTGGTGTTGCCCCTGGCGGCTTGCGCGATCGAGTCTCCTTCCGCCACGGCTCCAGAAACCGCCTCAGACCCGCCAACAGAAACCCAAACTGTGACTGTGGCCGCAGCCGCCTCCCTCACCGACGCCATGACGGACGTCGCCGCCGCGTTCGAGGAACGTTACCCGGATATCGAGGTTCGACTCAATTTCGCCGCCTCGGGAACCTTACAGCGTCAAATCGAACGACAAGCCCCCGTAGACGTTTTCGCCAGCGCCGCACAGACACCGATGGACGAGTTGGAAGCGCGAGGACTCGTCGATTCCGAAACCCGCCGGGTATTCGCCGCCAACCGCATCGTTATGGTGGTTCTCGTTGAGAGCGAAGTTTCTCTCAAATCCCTCGAGGCGTTAAAAACCCAAGAGATCGATCGCCTCGCCATCGGAAACCCCGAAACAGTCCCCGCCGGACGTTACGCCAAACAAGCCTTGGAAGCCGCGCAACTGTACGACAGCCTGGAAACCGCACAAATCCTAGTATTTGCTGAAAATGTGCGTCAAGTGCTGGCTTACGTGGAACAAAACAGCGTGGATGCGGCCATCGTCTATCAAACCGATGCGGCGATTAGCGATCACGTGCGGGTAGCCTTTCCCATCCCCGCCGATTTCAGCGAACCGATTCGCTATCCCATCGCCGTCGTCCGCCAGTCGCAGGAACCCGAGGCGGCGCGAGAATTTGTCGAATTCGTCGCCAGTTCTGAGAGTCAGGGGATTTTCGACAAATACGGGTTTTTGACCGGGGAAGCCCGAGGCGGAGATAGTTAACAGATTAAAATAGAAGCAATCGTCGATACGCGAGTTCGAGATCGTGTCTACTTCCATTCCTCAACCCGATCGCGCGATCGCTGCCAAAGAAGCCGAATGGGAACCGATCGGCGAACCGGACATCAGCGATTTGGTCACGGAAGACGAAACCCCCGTGGATAATCTACTGAGCGAAAAGCAACAACGGTTGTTGACTTCGGCGTTGTACAGTTCCCTCGATCGCCAGGAGCCGTTTTTGGCAGCGGCCAACGTCGGCTTGTTCTATAGTGCCAACGATCCGCCGTTGGTTCCCGATGTTTTACTGAGTTTCGGCGTTCCAACTCCAGAAGATTGGACGCAAAAGAAAAATCGTTCCTATTTCACCTGGAATTTCGGCAAACCCCCCGATATCGTTATCGAAATCGTCTCCAACACCGTCGGTAACGAACTCGGACGCAAGCTACAAGATTACGCCAGAGCCAGCGTGAGTTATTACGTGGTGTACGATCCCTTTCGCTATCTCGGTAAAACTGAGTTGCGTCTCTACGAACTCCGCGCCCTGCAGCAATATCGGGAACTCGACGGAACCGCGATTCCTGAAGCAGATTTGGGATTGACGCAATGGGAGGGGACGTTTGAAGGTTCGCGAACCACCTGGCTGCGGTGGTGCGATCGCGACGGACAAATTTTGCTCACTGGCGACGAAAAAGCCGATCGAGAACGGCGTCGGGCCGATCGAGAACACCAACGGGCCGAACAGGAACATCAACGGGCCGAACGTCTGGCGCGACTGTTGCGAGAACGGGGAATCGACCCCGATACCTTGGACTAACGGCGAAATTCAAACATTCAAACATTCAAAATTCAATATTTTCTCGAGCGATCGCAATGGCGCGATCGTCTTCTTTAAACACATATCGATCGGGATTGATGACAAATCCCCCATCGAGATCGTGAACGCCGATTAAAATGGCGTTTTGCGTTTTCTTCAAATGCACGAAAAATTCAAAAAACGTCTGTCCTTCCCATTCTTCAGGAATATCAAAGACATAAAACTGATTGCCCCGTTCGTAAGTCATCAACTCAGAAAACATCTTTAACAGCCCCGGACTCAAAGCGGCTTGTGCCAACAAAAAACCGCTTTGTTCTTCGCTGACAACGTAATCGTTCACGTGACCCATATCGAGATGAGAGCCGTATTCTCGATTGATGAGTTCGGCGCAGGTATACACGGCGCGATTGAGCTTTTCTGCCGTTAACGCCGCTAAAATCGTGCGGGCATCAGCATCTCGGTCAGTGCGTCCGAAGGTTTTATCTGACAAAATAATGCAAGTTTTCGCCCGTCGAATTCCCGCTTTTTCTAAGACTGAAACTTTGGTAAAATCGTCGTTAATAAAATAAACACAGTGTTTGAGGGTGGGATCGGAAAACGGCGGTTCTCCTTCGAGCTGGGCGATCGCCACAATGGGCAACCGTTTGTTACGGCGAGCAGCGCGGTATTCGCGAACGATAATTTCGGCTTTTTTGTTCCAACCGCAAATAATAATGTGGTCGCTGAATTCTTCCCATTCGATCGACATCGGCTTCGCCCTCAACTGTTCGATTACAAACGCCGAAACCGTCCCTGTCAAAATCGCAAACGTCACCATTCCCATCAACATGACGAACAGCGATACGAACCGGCCGCCGATGGAAATCGGGACGTCGGGAATCGGTTCCCCCGCAAATACCGAATACAGACTAAACCAAAACGCATCGGCGAGGGTGTTCACCTGGGGATTGCGGCCGCGCTCGAATACCAATATCGCCGCACTGCTGAAGGCGATGGTCGTCAGCAGCAGTCCGAAGACGAGGAAATATTCCGTTGCGCCTCGACGCAGGAAAGCCGGGAGTGCTTGGGCGTAGCGATAGAGCAGACTGAACCAGCGGGAGGTTTGGAAAGTCCGCAGCAGACGCATGACGCGCACGATGCGAAACGGCCGCAAAATCGGCACGATCGAAAAGATATCGAGCCAGTATTCCCGTAAAAACTGGCGTTTGGCGTGGGCGGAAAACGCCCGCAGCGTCAGTTCGACGGCGAAAATGACTGAGATGGTGCGGTTGATGCGGGAGAGAGATTCGATTTCGGGAGCGCCTTCGGGAAGGGAATACTCCGTCAAGACGAGGGAGACCGACATCACAATCAGTGCGATGAGCGCCGCTTTGACCCAGGGATGGCGGAAAAACCGCCGCAGCGATCGCTTGAGGGTGGGAAGGTCGAAAGAAGCCAGATCGTCCAAGGAACTTCAGAATGCGAGGAGTTTCGGAACTTGTCTTCCATTGTGCAACGAGAGGCGATCGCTCGTCTCGAGGATCGATCGCCGCAGTTTCCGAACTGCCCAAACCCCCTACAGACAAGGCTTTCAGCGCAGCGATCGCAGCATTTCCCCAAAAAAATCAAAAAAATGTTTGACAAACCCAAATCCTCTAGGCATAATAGATATTGCGCCTGAGTTCAGGGGCGAACGAAAACGCCTCCAAACAAAAGGCTTCCCAACATAGGGGACTGTAGTTCAATTGGTCAGAGCACCGCCCTGTCACGGCGGAAGTTGCGGGTTCGAGCCCCGTCAGTCCCGTTCAAAAATCAAATACAGAAAAAAGGTAAGGTTGAAACCTTACCTTTTTTTGTGAGCCGGGAACTCTCAGCTTCGAGAGATTCCGCGCGATCGATATTCCCCAAACCCGGACATTCCCTTAAGATCGAAAGGTTATAGCGAAGTTCGGAGATAACTAACTGTGTCTGTTCGAGTTCGTCTCGCCCCCTCACCAACGGGGAACCTACACATCGGAACCGCACGCACGGCGGTCTTTAACTGGCTCTTTGCGAAACACCACGGGGGTCAGTTCGTGCTGCGAATCGAAGACACGGATTTGGAGCGATCGAAACCCGAGTTTACCGAAAACATCCTCGACGGCTTGCGTTGGCTGGGCTTGGATTGGGACGAAGGACCGCTGTACCAATCCCAACGGATGGACTTATACAAAAACGCCGTCCAAACCCTCCTCGATAAAGGCTTAGCCTATCGCTGCTACTGCACCCCCGAAGAACTCAACGCCATGCGGGAAGCGCAGAAAGCCGCCAAACAAGCCCCCCGGTACGACAACCGCCACCGCCACCTCACCCCAGAACAGCGCCAAGCCTTTGAAGACGAAGGCCGCACGGCGGTGATTCGCTTTAAAATCGACGACGATCGCCAAATCCTCTGGAACGACCTCGTCCGGGGAACCCTCACCTGGAAAGGAAGCGATCTCGGTGGCGACATGGCCATCGCCCGCGCCGCCAAACCCGGCGAAATCGGTCAACCTTTATATAACCTGGCCGTAGTCGTGGACGATATCGACATGAATATCAGCCACGTGATTCGCGGTGAAGACCACATCGCCAACACCGCCAAACAGATTTTGCTGTACGAAGCCCTCGGGAACTCTGCGCCAGAATTCGCCCACACGCCGCTGATTCTCAACCAAACGGGTCAAAAACTCTCCAAACGGGACGGGGCCACTTCGGTTTCCGAGTTCCGCAACCTGGGTTATACCGCCGAGGCTTTAGCCAATTACATGGCTCTGTTGGGGTGGTCGCCCCCGGATAGCGAAGAACGCTTTACCTTAGAAGAGGCGGCGAAAAAATTCGGGTTCGATCGCGTCAACAAAGCCGGAGCGCGGTTCGACTGGGATAAGTTAAACTGGCTCAACGGTCAAGTTCTGCACGATCTCCCCGTTGACGAACTCCTCGAAAAACTGATTCCCTACTGGAAAGATGCAGGATTCGAGTTTGACGTAGAGCGCGATCGATCCTGGTTAACGCAAATCGCCCAAGTCATCGGCCCCAGTTTGACAGTATTACCCGATGCAGTGGAAATGAGTCGCGCCTTGTTCGTCGAATCCGTGGAGTACGACGAAAAAGCCCAACAACAACTGGCCCTGGAACAGGTTCCGGAAGTGTTGACGGCGGTTCGCGACCAACTCGCCGAAACCTCCGAACTTACCGAAGACGCAGCCAAAGACATCATCAAGAAAGTGACCAAGGAACTGAAAGTCAAAAAAGGCTTAGTGATGAAGTCCCTTCGCGCAGGGTTGACGGGTGCAGTTCAAGGTCCGGATTTAATTCAATCTTGGCTGGTATTGAACGCTCGCGGCTTGGATAAAGCGCGTTTAGACAACGCCATTTCCCAGTAGGGTGCTGTGAAGCGGTCGGAACCGGGGGATGATGGGATGATGAGATGAGGTAATTGACAATTTCTCCCTATCTCCCCATCTCCCCCTCTCCCCATTTCTCGTACACTGTTCGCTGTTCGCCGCTACTCGATCGTTCCAGTTAGCGGTGAACTGGCACTGGCTAAGGCTTTCACCGGGATGCGTCCGGCGCGGTACGCCAGGCGTCCGGCGGTGACGGCTAGTCCCATCGCTTGCGCCATGGCGGGGGGATTTTTGGCCATGGCAATGGCTGAGTTAATCAACACCGCATCGGCACCTAATTCCATCGCTTGCGCCGCTTCGCTGGGGGTTCCAATCCCGGCATCGACCACTACGGGAACCTTGGCGTTTTCGACGATAACCCGCACGTTGGCGACGGTTTGGATGCCTTGACCGGACCCAATCGGCGATCCTAACGGCATCACCGTGGCGCAGCCGACTTCCTCTAACCGCTTGGCTAACATGGGGTCGGCGTTGATGTAGGGTAAGACGGCAAATCCTTCTTTGACCAACTGTTCCGCTGCTTGTAAGGTTCCGACGGGGTCGGGAAGTAGATAGGTGGGGTCGGGAATGACTTCGAGTTTGATGAAGTTGTTGTCCTCCTGACCCAGTAATTTCGCCATTTCGCGACCCAACCGCGCCACGCGCACTGCTTCTTCGGCGGTTTTACACCCGGCGGTATTGGGCAGCATCCAGATTTTGTTCCAATCCAGGGCTTCGGCTAAGCCTTCGTGTCCGGGGGCGTTGGTTTGCACGCGACGCACGGCTACGGTGACGATTTCGCATCCTGAGAGGGCGATGCTGCGACGCATGTGGTCGAAGTTGCTGTATTTGCCGCTTCCGGTCATCAAGCGCGATCGAAAGCTGCGGCCGGCGATAATCAAGGGCGTGTCTTCGAGGGCGAGGATCGGTTGTGCTGCGCTGGATAAGGCTTTCGCACCGTTTTCGCGCACGGAAAGGGTGGTATAGGAAGAGGCGGCGGTGTGGCCGTTACCGTTGTGAGGGTGGCTTGATTTTTCTGGGGTTTTCGCGGCTGAGGGATCGATCGACTGAAAGCGATCCCAGCGAAAGGCTTCGAGAAGCGGGTCGGCGGCGCCGTCCCAGAGTAAATCTGCGGTGAGTTTGGCGGTAATCGGTGCCAGTAAAATGCCGTTGCGGTAATGTCCTGTGGCTAACACTAAATTGTCGCAGTAACTCGACCCGAGAATCGGCAGTTCGTCGGGGGTTCCGGGGCGGTATCCCCACCAAAATTCTTCGATCGAATAGTCTTTTAAGGCCGGATACAATCGAACTGCGCGATCGAGTAGTTGTCGCATTCCCTCGGGGGTATTTCCCGGCGCGAAACCGCCCCCTTCCGTCGTCGCACCGATAACGATTTCGCCGTCGCGACGGGGAATGATGTAGGTTTGCGGACCGAACAACACCCGACGCAGGGGCAGATTTTCCGGGTTCTGCGGCGTGCGCACCGAGAACATCTGACCTTTAACGGGAAACACCGGAATCGGCAGCAGTTCGTTGGCCCAAGCCCCCGAAGCCACCACGTAGCGATCGGCTTGCCATCGTCCCTCGTTCGTCTGGACGCCCACGACGCGATCGCCCTGTTGAATCAAAGCTTCTACGTTAATCCCCTCTCGGACGGTTACACCCGCTTTCCGCACCGCCAGGGAGAGCGATCGCGCCAAGGCGCGACTGTCCGCCTGCGCGTCTTCGGGATACCACCAACCGCCGATGACTTCCTCACCCAAACCCGGTTGATACTGGCGCACCGTCTCTCGATCGAGCCAAACCGCCGTCCCCGCTTCCTTCGGCGGTTGCGTTTTCGGCATTTCATAGAACGGCGCGAGAATGCCACAAGCCCAATATCCCGCCGACAGTCCCGACAGTTCCTCCACTTGGCGCGACCATTCAGCGAACATTTCCCGAGAGCGCAAACACAACTGCAACATCGCCCCCGGGGGGATTTCCTCCGCTTGCGGCGCGATCATCCCTCCAGCGGCGTGACTGGCGGCTTGTTGGAAATCGCGGCTGAGAACCGTCACGTTCGCGCCGCGCAGTTTCAGTTCCAGGGCAACGGCCAAGCCGATAACGCCGCCGCCAATAACGAGAATGTCAGGAGTCGTTTCTGTCGAGATCTGGTGTCGAGTCATGGTTCGGTAGTTGAGAATTGACAATTGACAATTGATAATTAATCCTTGACAATTGTGCAAATATAGTGTATTGAAGATCGAGCCGTCGTCGGAGGCAAAGGGTGGAGAACAGCGGAAAGAGCGCGAGAACATCGATCGCACAGCCGACTCACGCCATCGCCGCACCCGGTCAAACAAACACGCAGACCTTAAGTGTAAAGCGTTTGACCGGCCGTACTGGCCAAAAAAAGTCGATCGTTTCTCCCCCTCATCCCCTCAACCCCAGCTACCACAACGCCGGAACTTCATTTCGAGGCCGAGACTGGGTTCTCGGCGAAGCCGTGGGGGTGGGGGTCGGACTCGGGGAGGGTTGGGGCGTGGGCGTTTCGGAGAACTCTTCGATTTCCGTGGCGGTGGGTGTGGTGGGGGTACCGAACTCGCTTTGGGGCGTTCCGGAATCTTCCTCGGGACGAGATTGAGACGGCGTGGGGGTTTGAGGCTCGTCGCCGTTCGTCCAGCGACCGTCAGCAATGTAGCGCACGAAAGGGGTCGCCACGACGGCCACGAGTCCCGCCCCGACGAGGGACTTCAGCCACTTAGGAACTTCGTTCAACGGTCTGGCGCCGTTCCGTCCGGCGTCCAAACCCTGCGATCGCCTTGTCCCCAAAAGCCATCGAACTTCGTCACGCGAACGTCTCCCAACACCTGGGTTTGACAAGACAAACGCAAATCCCGCGAGGCGTCGTGAGGCGGGAGAGAACGACGGGTTCGATCGCGCCAGTTGGACTCCGACACTTCCCCCTCAACCCGTACCGCACAAGTGCCACAAGTCCCGATACCGCGACAGTTAATCACAGAAGCCTTTCCGTTATATAAATCGATACCCTGTTCGAGTAGAACGCGACGGAGATTCGCACCGCGATCGCACTCGAAGGTTTTTCCACAAGCGGTGACGTTAGGCATGAGCTGACTGTTGATTTCTCCTTCTCTATTGTGACAAAATTGAGAGGTTTCCTATCAAAAAATCAGCTAAAATTTTGGGCGATGGTTTCCCCAAACCGACCCTCGATTTTTCTGAAAACTTTGCGATCGAAACGCTCTCCCCACCTCAAAACGCCCCCATGACCGCCAACCGCCTTTGGATTTACGATACGACCCTGCGCGACGGAGCGCAGTGCGAAGGGTTGTCCCTCTCCCTCGAAGACAAACTTCGCATCGCCCGCAAACTCGACGAACTCGGCGTTCCCTTTATTGAAGGCGGTTGGCCCGGCGCCAACCCGAAAGACGTTCAGTTTTTCTGGCAACTGAAAGAAAATCCCCTACAAAATTCCCAAGTCGTCGCCTTCTGCTCCACCCGTCGCCCAGGACGCACCGCCGCCGACGATCCGATGTTACAACCGATCCTCGCCGCCGGCACCCACTGGATTACCCTGTTCGGCAAATCCTGGGATCTCCACGTCACCGAAGGGTTGAAAACCAGCCTCGATGAAAACCTGGCCATGATTCGCGACACGATCGAATATTTCCGCAGCCAGGGACGCCGCGTCATTTACGACGCCGAACATTGGTTCGACGGCTACAAACAAAATTCTGAATACGCGATTAAAACTCTACAAGCCGCCGCCGAAGCCGGGGCGGAGTGGCTGACGCTGTGCGATACCAACGGCGGAACTCTCCCCCACGAAATCGGCGAAATCGTCTCGGAAGTGATTTCCGAACTCGGAACCTCCGTTCCCTTAGGGATTCACACCCACAACGACTCGGATACGGCTGTCGCCAACGCCCTTTCAGCGGTGTTAGCGGGGGCGACGATGGTGCAGGGAACGATTAACGGTTACGGCGAACGCTGCGGTAACGCCAATCTCTGTTCGGCCATCGCCAACCTTCAGTTAAAGTTAGGCTATCACTGTCTCGAGGACGATCGACTCTTGACCCTCACGGAAACCAGTCGTTTCGTCAGCGAAGTGGTGAACCTCGCCCCCGACGATCGCGCCCCCTTCGTCGGCCGTTCGGCGTTCGCCCACAAAGGCGGTATCCACGTCAGTGCAGTACAACGCAATCCCCTCACTTACGAACATATTCGCCCAGAAGCGATCGGCAACCAACGGCGCATCGTCATTTCCGATCAGTCGGGATTGAGTAACGTTCTCGCCAAAGCCCGCAGTTTCGGCATCGAACTCGACAAACACAACCCCGCCTGTCGGGAAATTTTAGAACAATTAAAAACCTTGGAAAACGAAGGCTATCAGTTCGAGGCCGCCGAAGCCAGTTTCGATTTGTTAATGCGGGAAGCCTTGGGACGGCGTCCGATGCTCTTTGAAATCAAAGGCTTTCAAGTTCACTGCAACCAAGGAGACGGCGACGGAGAAAGCAATTCCCTCGCCACGGTGAAAGTGCGCGTCAACGGTAAGGATTTCTTAGAAGCCGCTGAAGGAAACGGGCCCGTTTCGGCGTTGGACGCCGCCCTACGAAAAGCTTTAGTCAATCTGTTCCCCGAAATCGCCGATTTTCACCTGGTCGATTACAAAGTCCGCATTCTCGACAGTCAATCGGGAACCGCCGCCAAAACCCGCGTGTTACTGGAATCGACCAACGGACACCAACGTTGGACGACGGTGGGCGTTTCTACCAATATCATCGATGCTTCCTATCAAGCGGTGGTGGAAGGTTTGGAATACGGTCTGCTGTTGAAACGCAGCGTCGTCGCCGTTGAGGGTTGACATCCTCCCCGGCCTAAAGGCGCGGGGATTCCCAGACCTCACGATCTGAGTTTCTGCTTCATAGCACCCGCCTTCCGAGATTTACTCTCTTTGGGTCTTACAGTCGCTCCACAGACTGAAACCGCTTGCCCAGCGGCCAAGACATTAACAGCAGCGTTGATATCCCGATCGTGGTGAGTACCACATTCAGGACAATCCCACTCTCGAACATTAAGCGGCAATCGTTGAACGATATGCCCACAGTTCGAGCAGCGCTTGGAGGACGGAAACCAACGGTCAATTTTGACCAGTTCCCGACCGTACCATTGGCACTTGTAGGTAAGCTGCCGTACCAGTTCACCCCAACTGGCATCAGAGATAGACTGAGCCAGGGAGTGATTTTTCACCATG
>NZ_JBNGCO010000092.1:0-20940 GCF_049974805.1 Baaleninema sp. | reverse complement strand
TTTCCTCCCCGCGCTAAAGCGACGGGGATTCCAAGCTACCGAAAGTTTTACTTGAAACTGACGCAGCACGTCGAGATAGCAGTCGGTATGGTTTGCGGTTTCAATATCGTCAACGGCGAGGGTTTCTCGATTCCGATAGCGTCCCCCCTGAGTTTCTTGAAGATAGCTATCTTCCCAAACGGTTTTGAAATCGGGACGAGCCAGGGCAATCCATTGAGAATCCACGGACTCAAAGACAAACTCGCCACTCCAGTCCGGTAGAAAGCGATACACCACCATGCGATCGCACTGGAGGATCTCTCGCACGTCCTGAGTCGTGGCGCCGAAAATCGTTTCGATATCCAGGGTTTGGCGAATGCGTTCGATGGTTCGCGCTAACGCCCGTTCCTGTTGCGCCGCTTGCGCTTGCTGTTCTTTTTGAGCTTGCACTTGCGCCAGGGCTTTTTGTAATTCCCGCGATCGATTCTGCGCTTGTGCCAGCAATTGCGACTGTTGCAGCGCCACCCCCAACTGAACGGCAATTTTCCGGGCGAATTCGATTTCTCGCCCCTGCCACTGGCGGGGGCTGCTACATTGGTGAACGCAGAGCAACCCCCAGAGTCGATCGCTTTCAATGAGGGGAACCACCAAGTTGGCGCGGATTTGAAACTGTTCCAAAATCCCGAGGTGACAGTTGCTAAGCTTTCCCTGACGAATATCAGCAACGGCAAAAATTTCCCCCTGTTGGTAGCCGATGGCGTAGTCTTCCCCGAAACAGCGATCGGATACAGAACTGTTTAAGGCGGAGCGGTACTCAGGAAGAACGGCTTCAGACACGAAGGTTCCTTCTTGCCATCGGCTGTTGGGATGGAACCGAAAAACCGCCACGCGATCGGCATCGAGGAGTTGTCGCACTTCCGTCGTCGCCGTGCGAAAAATAGTATCGAGGTCGAGGGTGCGGCGGATTTTATCGACGATTTGCGCTAACGCCCGTTCCCGGTTGGCTTCTTCAGCCAGTTCGTCGGCGCGTCGCCGCAGTTCGGTGGTTAGAGCGTTTTGCAGTTGGGCTTTGTCTTTCTGGGTGCGGGCTAACAGTTCCGCTTGTTGGATGGCTACCCCCAGTTGAGCGCCGATTTGAACCAGGAAGTTCACTTCTTCCTCTTGCCACTGGCGCGATCGACCGTTTTGAAACGCCGCCAGCAATCCCCAGAGTTTTTCGCCTTTATAAATGGCAATAATGGCGTAAGCTCGGGCTTCGTAACCTTCTAGGGCTTCGATATAACAGTCGGAAAACCCCGCCTGGTAGATGTCTTCGCACAGGCGGAAGACTTCTCCCCTGGTGAAGTCGCCCCCTTCCGTCTCTTGCAGGTACGTATCCTGGCCGAAAGGCTTCGATAAGGCTTTAATGCTGCACTCGCTAATGTTGCGACAGAGTTGGGGATGGCTGCGCTGTCGTTCGATGAGGGAAGTCCACCCCGCCTCGATGGATTCCACGAGAAACTCGCCACTCCAGTCAGGGTTGAAACGATAGATGGTGACGCGATCGGCTTTCAGCAGATGGCGCACTTCCTCGGTGGTGGTGTTGAAAATGGTGTTGAGTTCGAGCGATCGCCGGATTTTGTCGATAATGGCGGCCACGGCTTTTTCCCGTTCCACCGCATCGGCGACGGCTTGAGACAGGCTCTCGGACTGTTCTTGTAGTTGTACGACGAATTCGGCCTGTTGCAGGGCAACCCCCAGGTGCAGGGCGATTTGGGTGACGAATTCGATTTCGTTTTCCGTCCAATGACGCGGACTCGAACATTGGTGAATGCACAGGAGTCCCCAGAGTCGATCGCCTTCGAGGAGGGGAACCACCAGGTTGGCTCGCACGGCGAATCGATCGAGAATCTCCAGGTGACAGGAGGATAAGCCAAAGGCGTGAATGTCCTGGCAAGCCCAAATCCGCCCCTGTCGGTAGCCCTCGATATATTTCCCGAAGCAGCGATCGCGAATTCGCGCCGATAGGGTAGAGGGGTACGGCGACACCACGTCTTCAGAGACGAATTCCCCCCATTGATAGCCGGTTCCGGGATCGAAGCGGTACATCCCGACGCGATCGGCGTTGAGGAGTTGTCGCACTTCGGTGGCGGTGGATTTGAAAATGATTTCGAGATCGAGAGACTCGCGAATTTTGGTCACGACCGCCAGCAGAGCTTGTTGTTGCGCTACTTGCTGGGGCGCGATCGCACTTTGACTGTCCAGTTGACGTTCCAGTTGACGTTCCAGTTGGCTCACCCGCTCTCGAAGGGTTTCCAGTTCGCGAGTCAGGGCGTTGTATTCAGCCGGGCGTAGCGTTAGGTCTCGCTCTGACATAGATGGAGGCTAAAAGAGTCGATCGCGATCGACGGTCGAGTTCGCATTTGTTCTATGATAGCGACCTCGCGATCGCGACGTTCCCTCGCTCGTCCCCACAGTTTCAGTTCGATCGAAGCTCCTCCAGTTTCGATCGAACCGTTTGCATATCTTGCCACATCAACCATTTGGGCTTTCCCTTCTCCCGCGACGGGTTGCGCAGCAAATAGGCCGGGTGGAAAATCGGCATACACAAACGATTCTCCCACTCGAACCACTGACCGCGAATTTTGGTAATTCCCCGTTTTTCTTTGAGAACGGATTTCACCGCAACCGCCCCCGTTAACAGGATAATTTTCGGATCGACAAGGCGAATTTGTTCGAGTAAATAGGGCTTACAGGCTTCGATTTCGTCCGGATTGGGGTTGCGGTTCTTCGGCGGACGACATTTGACCACGTTACAGATATAAATATCTTCCTCGCTATTGAAGTTCACCGAGGCGAAAATCTTTTCAAGGAGTTCTCCCGAACGTCCGACGAACGGTAAACCTCGTTCGTCCTCATGTTGTCCCGGACCTTCTCCGATAACGACGATATCGGCGTTGGGATTTCCCCGACTGACGACGGCCTGAGTGCGCGTCGCCGCCAGTCCGCACCGCTGACAGTGGTTGCAGTGATTGGCTAAAGCCTCGAGATCTGAGTAGGTTCCTCGGGGAACGGCGACGCTGACATCACTCGGAATGGCGTCGAATTGGGTCGTACTGGGTTGGGATTCGCCAACGGGTTCGCTGTCGCCACCAAACAGGCTCAGTTGTTCTTCGTTAGACATCACAAAATCGGGCGCTTGACAGGGTTTATCCTATCGCGATCGACCCCTGACCGGACGATCGATCGCATTTCTCGATTTTGTCTTATCTTGAAAAATATCTTTGAAGCGATCGGTTCGTTCCCCGCTTGAGACTCGATATCTGCTCGTCTTTTGGGGGGCGATCGAATCGACTTTTTCGGAAATCTCTTAAAATCCTGTTTTCTTCAAAACTTTTTTAAGCTTTTTACCCGTTGAACCAAGAGGAATTTTAGCCATGACGCGAATTACACAATTTTTTTGGGAAAGCCTTCTCGCCGCGAGTCAAGAAAATCCACCTCGCTTCGTCGAACTGGTCATGTTGTCCCTGGCCGGTGTCATGCTCGTTTTGTGGCTGTTTGACGAACGCTGGCCTTATTTAGTCCTCAGTGCGAGTTACGTTCTCGGTTCGGCCGCCTCCATTTGGGTTCGAGAACTGATTTCCCCGTACCGCAGCGATCGCAAAGTGCGTCTGTTTCAAGCCACCGCCATGTTAAGCCTCACGGGATTTCTCATGCTCTTGAGCTTACAAGAAGTTTGAGAATTGAGAATTGAGAATCATCATTGATGAATATACTCGGTATCTCTAAAATGCCGGGTATCTATTCTAAATCCACAATTTAGCGTTTTATTTTGATTCTCATGGTTATTTCTTTTAATAACAAAAACAAGACTTAAGTAATTTTCAAAAATCAAAAGTTAACAAAATATATGCAATTTATTTAATTGGATTCATATAAAATCAATCGATTTCCATCGGGGTCGTAAGCATAAATTTCTCGTCCGTGAGAGGCAACCGTTACCTCTCCCGGCGGCGGATAGCCCAACGCCACCAATCGAGCGATCGATTCCTCTAAATTCTCCACCTCAACGCACAAACTCAACCCACTCCCCGCCGCTCCGTCGAATTCCTCACGATTACTGGTTTTCGGCTTAAAAATCGCCAATTTTAAGCCATTAAGCTCAAATTCCGCATATTTATCTGGGATTTTAGAAATAGGAGAACGCCCGAACAGTCGATCGTAAAACGTGACAATTTTGTCGAAGTTCCTACTCGCGATCGTAACGAAAACCCCTGAAACCTTCATCGTTCATGTGTCTTTTTATACAAGCTTTATAATCTACGTATTTTCACGTAGGCTAAATTCAAGCTTGTTTAAAGTTTATCGAAAAGCAGTGGCGATCGCGTTTCAGTCTTTCTAATCTGAAAATAGGAAGTTCGATCGCTTCCCAGCCGTAAAACGAGAGACTCCGAAGAGAGAAGACCCATGAAACGCCCACACACCCTCGGACTATCCCTATCCCTCGCCACACTGAGTTTAGCAGCGAGTGCCACCAGTGCCAGCGCCTTTTCAATTAGCGGTCATCTCAACGGCGAAGCTGAATTTGAAGCCCTAAACCCAGACATTTCCTGGGCAGCCGAAAGCCGAATCGGAGTCTCCGGAGCAGCCGATTACGAAATCGACATCCACAACTCCGACTGGAGTGTCGTTCCCCACCAAGAATACGACTGGGTTAACGGACAAGAAGTCGATTTCAGCCTCGAATTCAACGGAAGTTCCCTAATTTACACCGTCGGCGACAGCGTCACCGTCAGCCAAGACGTGACCCAAAATAACTTTTCAGAATTGTTAATCCGCACCACCGCCCGTAAAAACGGAAGCAGTGCGATCGTCAAAAACCTGAGTCTCGCCGATTCCATGATGTCCGCCGCCTTGAGCGAAACCTCAGAATTCGCCTGCACCGACCCCAACGGCTGCGGTTACTACGATTCCTCCCAATATCTCCACATTACCGACATCACTGGCGCCTTTACCCTCACCGGAACCTCCATCTTCTCCTGGGACGAAAACAACGCCCCCACGCGCTCTCGCCTCGCCTATCAAGTCAAACTGGTAGAAGGATCGGGCAATCCCCCAACAAGTTCAGTTCCCGAACCCACCTCAATCCTGGCATTAGGCTTGACCGCCGGCCTCGCCGCACAACTCAAGCGTCGCCGCCTCAACACCTAAGCCACCCCTCTAAAATTTTTCCTCTTCCTCTCTCAACTCTCTCAATCCGTTGTCGTTAGTCACCCCCACCGTCGCAAGCGGTGGGGTTTTCGTTCTGTTAAGGAATCGCCGATTTCGGCGAAGCTTGTACTATTTTGAGAAATTAAGTCAAACTAAACGAATAAGGTTAAAAAAAACTTAACCCCCGTTCCGACGGCAAACCGCCGCCTTTTACGACAAACGAACCAAGGTATCTGACCTATGCACCTGAGTGAAATTACTCACCCCAACCAGCTAAAAGGGTTGTCAGTTCACCAACTCGAAGAAGTCGCCCGCCAAATTCGAGAAAAGCATTTACAAACCGTCGCCGCCAGTGGCGGACACCTCGGTCCCGGACTGGGTGTCGTCGAACTTACCCTCGGACTCTACCAAACCTTAGACCTCGATCGCGACAAAGTCGTCTGGGACGTCGGACACCAAGCCTATCCCCACAAACTTATCACCGGACGGTTCGATCGATTCCACAGCCTCCGTCAAAAAAACGGCGTCGCCGGATATCTCAAACGCTGCGAAAACAAATTCGACCACTTCGGCGCCGGACACGCCTCCACCAGCATCTCCGCCGCCCTGGGAATGGCACTCGCCCGCGACTTACAAGGCGACAACTACAAATGCGTCGCCGTCATCGGAGACGGAGCCTTAACCGGAGGAATGTCCCTCGAAGCCATCAACCACGCCGGACATCTCCCCAAAACCAACCTGTTGGTGGTTCTCAACGACAACGAAATGTCAATTTCCCCCAACGTCGGCGCCATTCCCCGCTACCTCAACAAAATGCGCCTCAGCGACCCGGTGCAGTTCCTCACCGACAACCTCGAAGAACAGTTCAAACACCTCCCCTTCCTCGGCGAAACCTTCACCCCGGAAATGGAACGGGTCAAAGAAGGAATGAAACGCCTCGCCATTCCCAAAGTCGGCGCCGTCTTTGAAGAACTCGGCTTCACCTACATGGGGCCCGTCGACGGACACAACCTCTCCGAACTCATCGAAACCTTCAACAAAGCCCACCACATCGAAGGCCCCGTTCTGGTTCACGTGGCCACCGTCAAAGGAAAAGGCTACGAAATCGCCGAAAAAGACCAAGTGGGCTACCACGCGCAAAAACCCTTCGACTTGGCCACGGGGAAAGCCTATCCCTCCAAAAAACCCACCCCGCCGAGTTACTCCAAAGTGTTCGCCCAAAGTTTGGTCACGTTAGCCGAAGAAAACCCCAAAATCGTGGGAATTACCGCCGCCATGGCCACGGGAACCGGCTTAGACAAACTGCAAGCCAAGTTACCCAAGCAGTATATCGACGTGGGCATTGCCGAACAACACGCCGTTACCCTGGCGGCGGGTTTAGCCTGCGAAGGAATGCGTCCGGTGGTGGCCATTTACTCGACGTTCCTGCAACGGGCTTTCGACCAAATTATTCACGATGTTTGCATCCAAAACTTACCCGTGTTCTTCTGCATGGACCGGGCGGGAATCGTGGGTGCAGACGGTCCGACTCACCAAGGAATGTACGATATCGCCTATCTCCGTTGCATTCCCAACATGACGATTATGGCGCCGAAAGACGAGGCGGAAATGCAGCGAATGTTGGTGACGGGGGTTGAGTACACCGACGGCCCCATCGCCATGCGCTATCCTCGCGGTAGCGGTTACGGGGCGCCGCTGATGGAAGAAGGTTGGGAACCTGTCGAAATCGGGAAAGGCGAAGTGTTGCGCAGTGGCGACGACGTGCTACTCGTCGGTTACGGAACGATGGTTCATCCGTCGTTACAGGTGGCGGAAATCCTCAGCGAACACGGGATTGAAGCGACGGTGGTTAACGCCCGGTTCGTGAAGCCGTTGGATATGGAACTCATCGGACCCTTGGCCCAACGCATCGGTAAGGTCGTTACCCTCGAAGAAGGTTGTTTGATGGGCGGTTTCGGTTCGGCGGTCGTCGAAGCGTTGATGGACGAGGATATTGTGGTTCCCGTGAAGCGTTTGGGAGTTCCCGATAAACTGGTCGATCACGCCAAACCGGACGAGTCGAAAGCGGAGTTGGGCTTAACGCCGCCTCAGATGGCTGAGACGATTCGCAAGGCGTTTTTTAGCCAGTCGAAATCTACTGTTAGTGTGTAGGGTTTAAAGTCCTCGGGCGGGCGTTGGCTCGCCCGATTTCTATTCTTTGGGGCGTGATTTTGAAACATTGCTCTTTGAATGCTCTATCACTGACCTCCCGATTCCCGGCATCTTGGAGATGCTGGGAATCGGATACAGAACCTTGTCAAAATGAAAATTTACGCAAATAATTTAACATCAAAAATAGAGCTTTAATCAAGCAAAAAACGTTATCTAAACTCGAACTAATTTAAATTTAATCCAAATAATTTAATCCAAATAAAAGTATAATTGAAAAACGCCACAAACACCAATCAACGACATTAATTCAACCCAAAAAAGCGAAGAGTATCGGATTTTTTAAAGCCCGATACTCGGGAGTACACCACCTTTCTTAAAAATTCGGATATTCCGAAGTCACAGACAATCGCCCCCCCACCGTTACCCCAACATGGACATCCTCGAAATCCTCAAACAGGACTACCAGAACTTCCCCGAAAACCAAACTTACGACATCTACGCCGAAGACGTATACTTCCGCGATCCCCTCAACCAGTTTCGCGGACGCGATCGATACCGCCAAAACATCGACTTCATCCGCACCTGGTTCAAAAACGTCCAACTGGACTTACAGAAGATCGATCGAACCGACAACCGCATCGAAACCCGCTGGACGCTCCACTGGAACGCGCCCCTTCCCTGGAATCCCCGCATCTCCATCCCCGGTTGGACCGAACTCCAACTCAACGACGCCGGAAAAATCGCCAGCCATATCGACAACTGGAACTGCACCAAATGGGATGTCGTCAAGCAGCACTTCCCCATCGGAAAACCGTAATCCCTTGCATTACGAAATCTAAACAAAACCGCTAAAGTAAAGAAGTATGTAGCGATTCTCACAAAAGGAACCGGACGATGCGAATCATACTCATGACAGGGAAAGGCGGCGTTGGTAAAACGTCGGTGGCCGCCGCCACGGGACTGCGTTGCGCCGAACTGGGCTACAAAACTCTCGTTCTCAGTACCGACCCCGCCCACTCCCTGGCTGACAGCTTCGATATGGAACTGAGCCACGAACCTCGTCCGGTGAAAGAGAACCTCTGGGGCGCCGAACTCGACGCCTTAGTGGAACTGGCCGACAACTGGGGCGCCGTTCAACGTTACATCACCCAAGTCTTACAAGCACGCGGACTCGAAGGCGTTCAAGCCGAAGAACTGGCCATTCTCCCCGGAATGGACGAAATTTTCGGCTTAGTCCGCATGAAACGTCACTACGACGAAGGGGAGTACGACGTGCTGATCGTCGATTCCGCTCCCACAGGAACCGCCTTGCGTCTGTTGAGCATTCCCGAAGTGGGCGGTTGGTACATGAGACGGTTTTACAAGCCGCTACAGGGCATTTCCGTCGCCCTGCGTCCCCTCGTCGAACCCCTGTTCAAACCCATCGCTGGCTTTTCGCTTCCTGACAAAGAAGTGATGGACGCCCCTTACGAGTTTTATACACAAATCGAAGAACTCGAAAAAGTGCTCACCGATTCCAACAAAACCACCGTGCGTCTGGTGATGAACCCCGAACGCATGGTGATTAAAGAATCCCTGCGAGCCCATGCCTATTTGAGCCTGTACAACGTGGCCACAGATATGGTCATCGCCAACCGCATTTTGCCCGATAGCGTCAACGATCCGTTCTTCCAACAGTGGAAAGAACAACAGCAGCAGTACAAGGGGGAAATTCATCAAAACTTCAGTCCGCTTCCGGTTAAAGAAGTGCCGCTGTACTCTCAAGAAATGTGTGGACTCGATGCCTTAGAGCGGCTTAAAAACACTCTCTACGGCGACGAAGACCCCAGCCAAGTGTACTATCAAGAAAATACCATTCGCGTCGTTCAGCAACCGGACTATTACTGTTTGGAGCTGTACCTTCCCGGCACGCCGAAAGACAAAATTCAACTCTCGAAGACCGGGGACGAACTCAACGTCCGCATCGGCAACCACCGCCGGAATTTAGTGCTTCCCCAAGCCTTAGCGGCGCTCCAACCTTCCGGGGCGAAAATGGAAGACGACTATCTCAAGATTAAGTTTGCTGAAGCGGCGCGGGTTTAAGTCGGAAGTTCCTCAAAAATCAAACGGAATCGCCCCCCGGTATATCGGAGATATCGGGGGGCGCAGTCTGAAGATTTACCCGGCAGATTTTTTCGGAAAATTTACCTGGGGTTTTTCAATTCGGATTACCCATAAAATACACCCCGAAAAGTTATTTTAGGAGTAGACTAGAAGCAGAATAGATTAAGTCAGTAATTGGTTATGAAATCCTCAGTAAATGTTACGACGAATCCCCCCCGGCTACTTCCCAACACGCTGCGGCGCGTCCATCACATTGCCTTGAATGTAAAGGATATCCAAGCCTCTCGGCGGTTTTACGGCGAACTGCTAGGACTGCGAGAACTGACCGGGGATGAAATTCCGGCGACCCTGAAAAGTTTGTCGAAATCGGGTAAAGTGGCGAATTTTATCACTCCAGACGGTCTGATTCTGGATTTGTTTGCAGAACCGGAACTGTCGCCCCCCGATCCCGATCCGACGCGGGAGTTTACCCGGGCTAATCATATCGGTTTCGATATCGATCCCAAATATTTCGATCGAGCCGTCGAAGTCTTGCGTCAAAACCGCGTCCCTATTTCTCACGGGCCGGTCAGTCGTCCCACGGGACGCGGCGTGTATTTCTACGATCCCGATGGCTTTCTCATCGAAATTCGCTGCGATCCCGCCGTGAAGGAGTCGTGAGACCTACGATCGAACCGGATGCTGGCCGTAAAACGGCACCACTTCCGACCAGTGGGGACGTTTCCCCCGTTTGTAGTCTAAATAAGCTAAGGCGAGAAGACTGTCGATCGATGTCGCCAAGGTGGTTTCGTCCGCCTCGATCGCAGTGTAAGGCGTTTGAACCTTCTCGAGGGTCTGTTGCCAAGTTTCAGCAGTAAACACCCCATCCGGTTGGATGACGGCCGTTTCGCCGGAGGGTTCCACGCGATAAATCCCCCCAAACAGTTGTTCGCGGGCGGCCCCCCGTTGCACCGCCAGATAGGTCGTTTCCGAAATCTGCAATCGATCGAGACCCTGCCACCGCGCCAACGCCGCCAGGGTTGAAATGCCAAACAGCGGCACCTCTAACTGTTGCGCCAGAGTTCTCGCCGTCACCACACCGATGCGCGTTCCCGTAAAACTCCCCGGACCTTTGGCGACGGCAATAAAGCCGATATCTGGCCAAGTTTGAGGCGGCAGAAACTCCGCCAGCCTAACGTGCAAGTGGGTCGAAAGTCCCCGTCCGAGATCCCAGGTGTGCCAGCGGCCATCGCCGCGAAAGTTGTTAACGGCCAAACCGAGTTGTGCCGTCGTCGTATGTAACGCGAAACCGTAGTCTTGGGTCATTCTGGGGTTGTCGGGTATCCTGTTCTTAGTTTTTGCCATCTCAGTTTTCCCTCAAGCCGTCGGGGTTGGGAAAACCCAACCTCCTAACCTTTGAACTGAGTCTTAAAACTATCCTAAGATAAGGGTAGCCCGTACCCAGTCGGTCGCGATAAAACACCGAAAGGTTCTCTCGAACCCACCCTCGCATTTTTAACGAATTTCGAGTGCCGACGCGGTCAGTTTTGGCAAGTTGAAAGTGGCAATTTAAACAAGGACGTTTGCAATGGGTTTTTTCGATTCAGAAATCGTACAACAAGAAGCCAAACAATTGTTCGAGGACTATCAAGCCCTCGTGCAACTCGGGAGTAAATACGGCAAGTTCGATCGAGAAGGCAAAAAGCAATATATCCAACGCATGGAAGAAATGATGGAGCGTTACCGCGTTTTCATGAAGCGGTTCGAACTCTCCGAAGATTTCATGGCTCAAATGACCGTACAGCAGCTCAATACCCAACTCAACCAGTTTGGAATTACGCCCCAACAAATGTTCGATCGCATGCACGAAACCCTCGAACGCATGAAAGCCGACCTCGAAAAAAATCCCAATTAAACTGACCTCGACTCGAGAGCGACTCTGAAGAATCCAGGGGTTTTTTAAGTAGGATTTTTAAGGTCGATCGAATTCCGTCGGAGACTTAAAATTCACCACGGGTTCGTTGGCCAAGGCTTTCTGCATGAAATCCTTCCAAACCGGCGCCACGAAGCCGCCCCCCGTTGCACCGTAGCCCAGGGGAGCGTTGTTGTCGTTCCCCGCCCACACCGCCACCGACAACTGCGGCACGTAACCGACAAACCAAATATCCCGTTCCGAGGAAGTCGTCCCCGTCTTCCCAGAAGCCGGACGCCCGATTTGCGCGGTCGTCGCCGTCCCTTCGTTAATCACCCCTTGCAGCACGTCGTTGAGAGATGCTGTCGCCCAAGGATCGAGAACCAAACGGGGTTTCGGCGTGTTGTCGAGCATAATATTGCCCGCACTGTCCGTCACTTGCGCCACGAGCGTTGTTTCCGACTGCCACCCGTTACTGGCAAAGGTAGCGTAAGCGGCCGCCATTTCCAACGGCGTCAAATCCACCGACCCCAACGGGAGCGAAATCACCGGGTCGATGGGACTTTCGATGCCCAAAATCCGACAAACTTCGATAACTTTGTTCAAACCCACTTCCTGACCGAGTTTCACCGCCGGTATGTTCAGCGACACTTCCAGGGCTTTGCGAATACTGACCGTACCCGAGAAGCTGCCCCCGTAGTTTTGCGGAATATAGTAACCATCACCGTCGGGATACTTCACCGGACTGTCGTTAATCGGCGTCTCCGGACCGTAATTCCCCGTGGCAAACGCCGTATAGTACACGAAAGGCTTAAACGACGATCCCGGTTGGCGTCGAGCTTGCGTCGCCCGGTTGAACTGGCTGGCGTTGTAGTCGTATCCGCCCACCACCGCTTTCACGAAATGCGTCCGGGGATCGACCGCCACCAAGGCCATCTGTCCTTCTTCAAAACTGTAATACAACCCTTGTGCGTAAAGCCGCTGATGCCAGTCTCGTACCGTCCGTTCCGCCATGCGCTGCATTTTCAGGTCTACGGTGGTTTGAACCCGCATTCCCCCTTTCAACAGAGCATCCCGTCCGAACCGTTCCGTCAGTTCCTTCACCACCGCTTCCGTCACGTAAGGGGCTTTACTGGTTTGGAACGAGGTAATCTGACCCAAGCGAATCGGCTGCTGTTTGGCTTCCTGCGCCTCTTGCGGCGTAATCCACTTCAATTCCACCAAACGATTGAGAACGATCGCCTGACGCTGTTTCGCTAACTGGTAATTCGTAAACGGACTGAACTCTTCGGGGGCTTGAATCAACCCGGCCATCATGGCCGCTTCCCCCAAGGTCAAATCCCTCGCCGACTTGTTGAAATAACTTTGGGCGGCCGTTTCGGCACCGTAAAGGTTGTGACCCCAGTACACTTGATTCAAATACAACTCGAGCAGTTCGTTCTTATCGAGAATCTGCTCGATGCGAATCGCTAACACCGCTTCGGCCACTTTCCGGCTAAACGTTCGTTCCGGCGTCAGAAACAGGTTTTTCACCAACTGCATCGTCAGGGTAGAAGCCCCTTCGACGGTTTCTCCCGATTCCAAGTTCACCAAAAACGCCCGTAACACCGCACCGGGGTTAATCCCTTGGTGAATGTAAAAGTGACTGTCTTCAATGCCGAGAACTGCCAGTTTCAAGTTGTCCGAAATCTGGCTCAGGGGAATCACTTCCCGGTTGGCTTCGTCGTGAAGGCTATAGAGGAGTTCCCCGTTTACGTCGTAAATGTGACTGGTTTCCGTGGGCATATAACTCCGCAACACCCGCACGTCGGGAAGGTTGCGGAAACTCACCGCCAAGCCGACGAGGCCGCCGGCGACAACGGAACTCCCTAACAACGTCGTTCCCAACAGGGTACTCGCCGTTACCTTTCCAACGGATTGGACGAATTGAAACAGCCGCACGGGAATTTGCGGTTTTTTTTCTCGAACAGTGTTCGCTGACACGGCGGTTTCCCCTCCTCCACGGACGTACTGCACTCGACGATCGAGAGACCGACAGCTTGGAACTGGACATACTTTACTATAGTTTGAACGGTCTCTCGGACGCGGTTGTTATTGGACTTCGAGCGGATTCGATCGACGAAGGGATAAAGACTCTCTCCAAAGGTGCTGCGCCCGCTATCGACAATTAGTCTGTTATTATAACGACCTCAATTCTATGCGATCGAACAGCATCTCGATCGCCCTATTCTCGATCCTTGCACCCACACCAGACCCACTATGACTTCCGACCTGTCTTGGCTGTATCGGGGAACTGAAGAAATTTTTCCCCAGGTTCCCGATTCCGACGACGCCACCGAAAACCTCGAAGCCCTCTTAGCCCAAACCGATCGACCCCTACGGGTTAAACTGGGCATCGACCCCACGGGTTCCGACTTACACCTCGGCCACAGTATTCCGTTTCGCAAATTGCGGGCGTTTCAGGATGCCGGCCATACGGCAGTGGTCATTATCGGCGATTTTACCGCCCGCATCGGCGACCCCACTGGAAAATCGGAAGTGCGCCGCCAACTCACCTCAGAGGAAGTCCAACATAACGCGGAAACCTACCTCGAACAACTGCGGCCGATTTTGGATTTCGACACGCCGGGACGGTTGGAAATTCGCTATAACTCGGAATGGTTGTCGGAATTGGATTTGGCGAAAACTCTGGAGTTATTGGGGACGATGACCGTCGGCCAGATGTTAGCCAAGGAAGGATTCGCCCAACGCTACGAAACGGGCAATCCGATTTACTTACATGAGTTTTTCTATCCCTTGATGCAGGGATACGATTCTGTCGCCGTAGATGCAGATATCGAACTCGGCGGAACGGACCAAAAATTCAATTTAGCGGTCGGGCGAGATTTGCTGCGACATTTCGGCAAAAAACCTCAGTTTGGCTTGTTGTTGCCCATTCTCATCGGCACCGACGGCACTCAGAAAATGTCCAAGTCCTTGAACAATTATGTGGGATTGAAAGAGGACGCTCTGTCGATGTACTCCAAGTTGGAGAAAACGCCGGACGCGCAAATCGAGAAGTATTTCGAGTTGTTGACGAAGGTGCCGTTAGACCGACTGCCGGAAAATCCCCGCGAACGGCAGAAATTCCTCGCCATCGATATCGTGTCGCAGTATCACGGGGAGAAAGCGGCGAAGGAAGCGCAAAAGGCGGCGATGTCCCTGGTAGGGGGCAATACGTCGGGAACGGAAGAGGCTGTCCCCGAGTTTTCGCTGGCGCAGGTGGAGTTTCCCGCCAAGCTCTTTTATATTTTGGGCGCCAGCGGCTTGTGTAAAAGTAGTGGTGAAGGACGCCGCCAAATTCAAGGGGGCGCCGTTCGGTTGGACGGCGATCGCATCTCTGACGTAAATTTGACGTTCGAGACCATCGATCGACTTGACGGTAAAGTATTGCAAGTTGGCAAGAAAAAGTTCGTGCGCCTGGTGAAATAAGCGCGATATTGGACGAGGTACGGTGGGAACTCGAATTAAAAACGTACAGGTGACGCAAGTGGTCGATGGCGATACGATCGAAGTTCAGATCGGCGATCGCCAAGAATTCGTTCGTCTGATTTGCGTCGATACGGAAGAAAGTACGCCCCATCCGTCTCCGCAAACGGCGAAACCGGTGACGGAGGCGGGGTTAGCCTCAGCGAAAATGGCGCAGGACTACTTCACCGACGCCAAGGGCGAGTTATGTCAGGTGGATTTGGAGTTCGACACCGACGACCCCCCGGAAGTCTGTTTGGACGCCCATCGCGGCAACTGTAGCCGCTTGGTGTGTTACGTCCACCGAGGCGACAGTCTGTATAACTTATATTTGATTCGGGAAGGCTGGAGTCCCTATTTTACGAAGTACGGTCGATCGCGCCTGTACGATCGCCTCTTCACGCAAGCGGAATTCGAGGCGCAAGCGCACCAGCGGGGCATTTGGAATCCCGAAATTAACGAAAACGGTGCCTCGCGCAATTACAGCAGTTTGGTGGCTTGGTGGGCCTATCGCGCCTCGATTATCGACGAATTTCGCCGCCTGGGAGACGACAGCGGCGCCATTTCCATTCAACTGGAATATCCCAAGGTTCTCGAAGCCATCGAAAGCCATCGCGAGATTTGGATATTTTGCGATTTACAGGGAGGCATTCGCAAACAGGCCGAAGGCGGGGCGATCGTGTTTACAGGATCGCGTCTGTTTCCCCTGAAATTCTGGATTCCCACCGCCTCCAGTTCCGACGGGCCGATGTTGGTGCGATCGATCGTCTCCCGCTACGCCGGACGCGGACGCGGTTACGCCTACGTGCGCGGCCGCGTCACCATGCACCGAGGTATCCCTCAAATCGTCTTGCGGCATCTCTGGCAACTGTCCGACGTACCGCCGTTACAGCCCGAGTATCACCGTCCCGAGAAGGGGTCGATCGATTATCCTCGCCAATCCGATTTATAAAGAAATGTAAAGTATCGGCTATACATTTCTTTACATTCTTCGGTTAAAGTATAAAGACAGGCTTAAATGCCAATTTCAAAACAAAATTTCACAAACCGATTTAGTAAACTCCCTTTAATCAATCCCTTTTCAAAACCCCAAAACATCAAGAACCCGCATCTTCCTAGCGAAGGCGCGGGTTTTTCCGTAAGTTACCCGATCGCAGCATCACCCCGATCGCACCATCTTCCCATCCCCCCATCCCCCCATCTCCCCATCTCCTCACCGCGTCCCGCTAGAAGCAAAGCAACGAAGCGTTTATTATGACTAGGGAACCGTACAACCCGCGCTCGGGGTAGCCGCGCTGCTGTCGAGCCGTCGCCCGATCGACCTTCACGACTATGGGGTAAACACAGATGGAGCAAAGGGAACCCAAATTGACCAACGGCGAGACTCTCAACGATCGAACCGTCGAAACCCTCTTGACGGCACTCACCCAAGATCTCAAGCATCTACAACAGGATCTCATCGTTCAGCTAACGCGAGACGTGACCCGTCTCCAATCCGAAAAAACGCGACTGCTGAGCGACATATCCAATCTCGAAACCCGACAGCAACAACTGTCTCCCGACGTACCCCCAGCGAGTTCCGAACTCCCACCCGAACCGGAAACCGAAGAAGACCGTCAAGCCTGGGTGCGACAACTGGCGCAACTGGTAGCCGCCAACCTCGAAAGTCAACTGTCCGATCGCGTTGAAGATCTGGTCAAACAGCGTCTCGCGACTCTCAGCCAACCGCCGGCCGCCCACAGCGATCGATTGCGCGATTCCGTCGATGTCAGCTTCCACCGCAGTTACAGCGGACTGCGTCAAGAACTCGACAGCTACCGCAGCGACCTATCCCAACATCTCAACCAACTGCAAACCTTACAGCAGCAAGGGGAAGCCATTCTCGACACCCTCGTCAGTCGCCTGAGTCACGAACTGCGGGACGAAGTCACCCGGATGCCGCAACTGCCCCAGCGCAGCAACGGCGCCGTATCCCTGCCCCAGGGAGGAAGCCAAGTCGTCGCCTCCCCAACCTCAGAAGCCCCCGTCGGCGACAGTCACGCCGTATCGTCTTCTCGAGTCGAGAACGAGCCAGCAACCCCTTCCGTTCCCGACGAGGCCGCCGAAGTCGAACCGCCCGCCCAAGACCAACAACCCACTGCCCCCACCGGACCCAATCAAGTCCGCACGGGTTTACTGTTAGCCCTTTCTTACGCAGCGGTGCTATCGCTGTTCAACATCAGTATTAAAGTCATCCTCAGCGAGCGAACGATTTTCGGAAGCTTCGACTGGGGCGGCATTATTTCCCCCAGTCTGGGGAACTCCATGCTGATTCTATTTCTGCGCATGGTCGTCGTCGTGTTGCTGATGCCCGTCTTAGCGAACCAGCTTTACCCGCAATGGTGGCACGACATCCAGCAGTTTTTACGGCCAGAAAACCGCAAACTGCAATATCAAGTGGCCGGAAGCGGTTTCGCCCTGTTTCTCTCCCAAGTCTTGATTTACATCGCCATCGGCAACATCCCCACGGCGGTGGCTATTACCCTGTTCTTCATCTTCCCCGTCGCCACCGTTCTCGGGGCGTGGGTGTTGTTCGGTGCCAAACCCACCGCCGTCCGCAGCATCATCATGGCGGTCATTCTCTTCGGAAGTATCATCACCGTTCCCGACTTCTTCAGCGTCTTTTCCGGTTCGGGAATGGGCGGAGGCGGCGGCTTCTTTCTCGGAAGTTTTACCGCCGTCGGTTCGGGGATTGCCTTTGCTGGATATGTTTTGCTAACGCAGCTATGCGGCAAGCAACTGCACCCGATTCCCTTTAGCTGGGCGAATTTTTCGACGGTATTCGTCTTTTCGTTCCTGGGATTGTTCGTCGCCGCTTTCGCCAATTGGGGCATTGAAGTGCCGCAAGACAACTTCACGGCCTTAATCGGAAGCGGTATTTGGCTGGGCGCGTTGACGCTGATTAGCTACGTCCTCAACAATTTTGCCATTAAATACGCTGGAGCATCTTTAGCCTCCATTGTCGGCGCCGTCGGTCCGGCGTTAACCGCCTTGTTTGGTTTAATTTTTATCGGCGAAGAACTCTCTCGCGACCAAATTATCGGGATGTTTATCGTCACGGCGGGGGTTGTGGGATTAAGCTTAGAGCGGATGTTCCTCTCGAAAAAATAGGAAGTTGAGGGGATGATGGGATGATGGGATGATGGGATGAGGGTACGCTCGAGAGAATGCTCCCAATATCCCTCTCTCCCAATCTCCCTCTAAGAATTAATCATCTTCGATAGGAATGCCGAAACGGATTTTTCCTTTACCGAAGTAACGACCGAACTGGAGTTCGTAAACTTCGTCTTCGTCTTGAGTTTCCACTTCCAAGTCCGATCGCGGATAGCTGACGCACAAGAGCGCGTATCCCTGTTCTCGCAACGCCGGAGACAGTCCAATCGCTTCGGGTTGGTGGACTTCTCCGGAGACTATCCGCACCGCACAGCTCGTACAGGCGCCGTTGCGACAGGAAAAGGGGAGTTCTGCGCCTTGATTTTCGGCGGATTGGAGAATGTAGCGGTCTTCGGGAACGCGAACTGTGTAATGTTTTCCCGCCTGGCGGTGGTGAATGCGAACTTCGTAGGTGCGAGTCATAGTTCAAAAAAACCTTTGATGCGAAATGCGATCGCGACTGGGGCGATCGAAGCCGTCCTTTGTTGAGAGTACGATAAATCTGAGGGGCGCGACAACTCGCCCTCGCCGAAAAATTTTCGGAAATTTTCAAAAAAATTTTGCGCGATCGCTTCACACTCGCCAAAAGTTTTGTTATGATGGTAAAGCTGCAAAACTGAATAACATCATCTGGGAGAGGTGGCCGAGCGGTTTAAGGCGCAGCACTGGAAATGCTGTTTAGGGGCAACTCTAACGAGGGTTCGAATCCCTCCCTCTCCGCTTTTACAGCCAGCATTAAAGGCGCACCGAGGTGCGCCTTTTGTGGTTTTTACCTCATCATCGCCTCATCTCATCATCGCCTCATCCCCTCATCTCATCCTCTCTTGTTCCCGCAGGGCGAGGGCTTCTCGGGCTTGTTCGCGATCGTCGAAATGGACTTTTTCCGTGCCGAGGATTTGATAGTCTTCATGGCCTTTTCCGGCGATGACGACGCCGTCGCCGGGTTGCGCTTGTAAAATGGCGCGGCGGATAGCTTCGGCGCGATCGACAATTACGAGGGGATCGATCGATTCGGGAATTCCGTCGAGAATATCAGCAATAATGCGATCGGGGTCTTCCGTGCGCGGGTTGTCCGAGGTGACGATGGCCACATCAGACAGTCGCGCGGCAATTTCGCCCATAATCGGACGTTTCGTGCGGTCTCGATCGCCGCCGCAGCCAAACACGCACAACAACCGCCCCGGAACGAACGGCCGCGCCGCCTCCAACAGGTTTTCTAAACTATCCGGCGTGTGGGCGTAATCCACAATCACGCTGATATCTTGATTTAACCCCGTTTGAACCCGTTCCATCCGCCCCGGAACGCCGGGAAATTTGGGCAACGCCGCCGCAATGTCCGCTAAATCCAACCCCAGATGCAACGCAGCCCCCACCGCTGCCATCATATTTTCAATATTGTACTGACCCACCAAGGGCAACTCGAACGCCGTCTCGCCAACAGGGGTGTGCAAGGTTCCCGCCACGCCATCAGGTTGATAGCTGAGATTCTCCACGAACAAATCAGCAGAATCGTCCTCGCTGCTGTAAGTCCACAGTCGATCTTCAGGAATTTGGTTCGACAACAGTTCCCCGTAAGCATCGCCAATATTGACAATGGCGCGACCTTTCAGATATTGCGGCGAGAACAGCAACGCCTTCGCCGCGAAATAGTCGTCCATGTCCTTGTGATAATCCAGGTGATCCTGCGTCAAATTGGTAAACACCGCCACCTGAAACTCGCATTCGAGAACCCGCGACTGGGCTAAAGCATGGGAACTCACCTCCATCACCGCATATTCGGCGTTGGCATCTCGCGCCTGCGCCAGTTGTTCCTGTAAATCCACCGGAAACGGCGTCGTATGAACGGCGACTTTCTCAAAACCGGGCCAGCGTGCGTAAAGGGTTCCCAGGAGTGCCGTAGGTTGGTTCGCTTCCCGCAGCAAAAACTCGAGGAGGTGCGTGGTGGTGGTTTTGCCGTTGGTTCCCGTAACGCCAGCAAGTTTGAGGGTTTTACCGGGGTGGTGGTAGAAGGCGCTGGCGAGGTTGGCACAGGCGACGGTGACATCGGGAACGGTGATGACACATTCGTTATTTTGGGGGGGATATTTTTTCGCCGCCGCTTCTGAAACGATGGCTGCTACGGCGCCGCCGTCGAGGGCGCCTTGCCAGAACTCGCCACCATCGACGCGGGTTCCCGGCATTCCGATAAATAAATCTCCCGACTGGCAAGCGTGGGAGTTGGTCGAAAGTCCTTTAATTTCGCGGTCTAAGGCGGGATGTTCGGGAATTGCGGTTGGGGGGGAAATCGCCCCGAGGAGTTCTCGCAGTTTCATCTTTCTTTTAAAAGCTTTCCTCACGCTGGAGGGGTTTCGTTCGGTTTTAACCAGCAGTCTGGGTATATTTCTGTAGCATTTGCTCCAATTGTGCCACGGTCGATCGCGGGGAGGGACGAGGTAGTTGGCGCTCGATGCCAGACTCGTCTACCCAAAATAGCACGGGGATTTCGTATTGGTAGGCGCGAAACCAGTCGTCGCGGGTGGTGATGTCGCGGGTTTCGACGGTGAGGTTATCGATTTGAACGAGTTTTTCGTGGAGTCCTTCGCACAGGTGACAGCCGGGTTTGCTGTAGAGAATTAGGGTCATGAATGACATGGGGAGTTCGATTTGTCTGTTTGGGTATTGTATCTGTTCACCGTAACGGCTAAAGTACGCCGATAGGGGATAGTACAAGCCCGGGCAAGTCACCCAGTGAAAAGAGAAAGAGAAGCCAGTTGGTAAGTGAGCGGGAGTAGGAAGCCGGTTAAGGCCGAGTCAGGGACTCGCACGGACAGACCCGAGCGACTCGTCCAGTCCATCACCCCTGTCGCCCGTGAAAACAAGCGACCCGGACTGGCTCATCGAAAATTTTGGGTTTGAAACCCCGCCCTTCTAGGGCGGCTTTACAGTAC
>NZ_JBNGCO010000091.1:0-21003 GCF_049974805.1 Baaleninema sp. | reverse complement strand
CCACCCCGCGCTAAAGCGACGGGGCTACCAAGCTCCCGGACTTTTTACGTGTTTTCCAGGGGAGAAGTTGGAAAAATGGGACAAATGGGTACAAATGCGTCGAGAACAGGGGTTCCCCTTGGAAATTTGGTCGCCCCAGGCGGTGAAGTCACGATATCCGAAGCTGGCCACGGATGCGATCGAAGCGGCGGTTTATTCTCCGCGAGACCGACAGATTCAACCGATTCCCTTAACTCAGGCCTTGGTAGACGCCGCCAGAGGGAACGGCGTGCGGTTCGAGTTTGGGGCGACGGTGATGGATGCAGAGGTGACGAACGCAGAAATGGAGGTTCCCGAAACCCGCCACTGTCGCACCCTTATATATAAGGACATATATAAGGAGACGCAACATCACACGACGGATTGGGTGGTGCTGTCAGCGGGGTTGGGTTCGACGCCGTTTTCTCAGGTGTTGCGGGAACCGGTGACGATTCAACCCGTGTTGGGACAAGCCCTCGAGTTGGCGATCGATCTCCCTTCGGATTATCCCGTCGTTACCGCCCACGACGTACATTTGGTTTCCGCCGCAGAGGGACGCGCCTGGGTGGGGGCGACGGTGGA
Source organism: Baaleninema sp. (assembly GCF_049974805.1). Lineage (NCBI taxonomy): Bacteria > Bacillati > Cyanobacteriota > Cyanophyceae > Oscillatoriales > Oscillatoriaceae > Baaleninema > Baaleninema sp. The sequence goes on along the minus strand of NZ_JBNGCO010000091.1, from coordinate 20,403 downwards.
ATTTCCCGACGCGAAAGGTTATGTCGTCTCCAATCCCAGTTTGTTACAAACTCTCAAATCTGAGGCGGCGCAGTTTTACCCCGAGTTGGCGATGGCAGAGGTTCGGCGTCAGTGGCAGGGGTTGCGACCGCGGCCGGTCGATCGCAGCGCCCCCGTTATCGAGACGTTACCGGGATATCACAACGTTCTCCTCGCCACGGGACATTATCGCAACGGCGTTTTGTTGGCACCAGCCACCGCCGAAGCCGTTTGTATGTTACTATTGAATAGCTATTCAGCTATTTAATAATATAGCTATAAATGTTTACAAATGTAACGACTTTTTAAGATAACGGCGGGGGTGAAGTTCTCAGATTCCTCTCAGATTCGAGAAGCGGGGGAGCGATCGAGCCGTTCCCCAAACCTCCAGAACCCTGAAAGCGTCGCGATCGGGGGAAATTATGAACGACTGTAACGATCGCTCGATCTCCAGAGACCGCCTGTTCTACTGTGGTCAACAGTTCTGTAACGAGCCTTTACCCATGACAGACACCATATTCGGGAAGATCGTCCGTAAAGAAATCCCAGCAGATATCGTCTACGAAGACGAATTATGCCTCGCATTTCGGGATATTTCGCCTCAAGCGCCCACGCACGTCCTCGTAATCCCCAAAAAGTCCCTAACCAGCATCGCAGACGCCCAAGAAGAAGATCGAGAACTCCTCGGACACCTGCTGTTGACCGCCAACCAGATCGCCCAACAAGAAGGACTCTCTCAGGGATATCGCATCGTCGTTAATACAGGCGCCCAAGCCGGTCAAACCGTGTTCCACCTTCACGTTCACGTCCTCGGCGGTCGTCCGATGGAGTGGCCTCCCGGCTAAATCTTAAAATTTTTCGTCAAAACCCTTTACAACCCGAAACAATTGCGTTAATATAATTAACAAGCGAGATACATAAATCATTCTTCTCGCGCTGAACCACATACAACGCAATAATTCATACCTATGACGACCACCTTACAGCAACGCGAATCCGCGTCTCTGTGGTCTCGGTTCTGCGAGTGGGTTACTAGCACCAACAACCGCCTTTATATCGGCTGGTTCGGTGTTCTGATGATCCCCACCCTGCTGACCGCGACTACCTGCTACATCATCGCCTTCATCGCTGCTCCTCCCGTGGACATCGATGGTATCCGCGAACCCGTTGCAGGTTCTCTGCTGTACGGCAACAACATCATCTCCGGTGCTGTTGTTCCGTCTTCCAACGCAATCGGACTTCACTTGTACCCGATTTGGGAAGCTGCCAGCCTCGATGAGTGGCTGTACAACGGCGGTCCTTACCAGCTCGTGATCTTCCACTTCCTCATTGGCGTTTTCTGCTACATGGGTCGTGAGTGGGAACTGAGCTACCGCCTCGGCATGCGTCCCTGGATCTGCGTGGCTTACTCTGCGCCTGTGGCCGCTGCTACGGCTGTGTTCCTGATCTACCCCATCGGTCAAGGTTCTTTCTCCGATGGTATGCCTCTGGGCATTTCGGGAACCTTCAACTTCATGTTGGTGTTCCAAGCTGAGCACAACATCCTGATGCACCCCTTCCACATGCTCGGTGTGGCTGGCGTGTTCGGCGGTGCTTTGTTCTCCGCTATGCACGGTTCTCTCGTCACCTCCTCCTTGGTGCGTGAAACGACCGAAACTGAGTCTCAAAACTACGGCTACAAATTCGGTCAAGAAGAAGAGACCTACAACATCGTGGCAGCTCACGGCTACTTCGGTCGCCTGATCTTCCAATACGCTTCCTTCAACAACAGCCGTTCCTTGCACTTCTTCTTGGGTGCTTGGCCGGTGGTTGGAATCTGGTTCACCGCTTTGGGCATCAGCACCATGGCGTTCAACCTCAACGGATTCAACTTCAACCAATCCGTTCTCGATAGCCAAGGCCGCGTCATCAACACCTGGGCTGACGTGATCAACCGCGCCAACCTCGGTATGGAAGTTATGCACGAGCGCAACGCTCACAACTTCCCCCTCGACCTGGCTGCTACCGAAGCTCCTTCCATCAACGGCTAATCACAGCGTTTGGAAGTTGGCGTGAATTGCGTAGCTAACTAACAACAAAAAAAGCGTCCTCTTCGGAGGGCGCTTTTTTTGTTGGGAAATTTTGACTGGGAAATTTCGATCGCCCCATCACCCCATCATCCCCTCACCCCATCATCCCCTCACCCCCCAATCGACTCGCCGTCCGCAAAATCTGTCCGGCTAACACCGCCGCCCCAAAGCCGTTGTCGATGTTGACGACGCCGATTCCCGCCGCGCAAGAGTTCAACATCGTCAATAAGGGGGCGACGCCGTTGAAACTGACGCCGTAACCGATGCTGGTGGGAACGCCGATGACGGGACAATCCACGAGTCCGGCGACGACGCTGGGTAAGGCGCCCTCCATCCCCGCAACGACTACCAAAACGTCCGTTTGGGCGAGGAGATGGCGGTTGTTTAACAGGCGGTGCAATCCCGCAACTCCCACGTCCCACAACCGCAATACTTCAAACCCGCAGAGTTCGGCGGTGGTGGCGGCTTCTTCGGCGACGGGGAGATCGGCGGTTCCCGCACTGAGAACGCCAATTGTCCCGGGATAGCGGGGTTCGAGGGGGTCGGGGGCGATGGCGCAAATTCTGGCTTGGGGATAGTAGCGCACTTCTCGCACGCGATCGCGCACGTGGGCGTAAACTTCCGCCGAGACGCGAGTGGCCATCACCGTAGAATGTCGATCGCGCATGGTTAACATAATTTCGGCAATTTGAGCCGGGGTTTTATCCTGTCCCCAAATGACTTCAGGAAATCCCGTTCTCAAACTGCGATGGTTGTCGATTTTGGCAAAGTCGCCGACGGGTTCGTAAGCGAAATGTTTTAAGTCGTTCAGGGCGGTTTGAGTATCCAGTTTTCCCGTGGCGACTGCATCGAGTAGGATTTTTAAACGATCGACATCCATGTTTTTCGCAATCTGTTACTGGTAAGAGCGTCAATTTAGAGCGTTAATTGTCCGAGGGGATCTCGGCTTTAAGACTTGAGAAACCCGGCATCTCTAAGATACCGGGTTTCTGGGAAATTACGACAACGAGAAGGCTCGAGTTTACTCGTCGATCGACAGTTCGTAAATATTCCAAAACGCGCCGCCACTGGCGGAATATTTAATGTTTTGAATGTCGTTGCGAATGGCTGCCATCGATAAGGGATTGACTAAGTAAATAAACGGTAATTGTTCTTGAACGATGGTTTGAGCTTGAGCGTAAATGGCTTTTCGATCTTCGTCGCCAAAAACTTGCGAAGCTTCGATAAACAAACGTTCGATTTCTTGTTCCCAGTCTGCCACTTCTCGACCTTCTAACGGCGGATTGCTACGGCTTTGGTTGAAGGAATGCAAACTGCCATCTACCGACCAAATTGTTAAACCGCCGTGGGGTTCGATGCTTCCGGTAAAGCCCAAAAGGTGACATTCCCAATCGAGATCGTTTGAGAGTTTGCTGACGAGGTTGTTGAAATCGATGGGGGTAAAGTTAACCTTGATGCCGATTTGACTTAAATCCTGTTTGATTTGAGCGCCGAGGGCTTCGCGAACTTGGTTTCCGGCGTTGGTGATGAGGGTAAATTCAACTCGGTTTCCGTCGGCGTCGAGGAGTCGATCGCGCTCGTCATATTGGAACCCCGCATCCAGTAAAAGTTCTTTGGCTTTGTCGAGATTGTAATCGTAAGTGGGAAGTCCTTCTTCTGGGGAATAGTAGTAATGACTTTGAATCGAAATCGGGGAATGTTGTAGTTCGCCCAAGCCGCGATAAATCGTGTTAATCATAGTTTCGCGATCGATGGCGTGGGCGACGGCTTGACGAAAGGCCAAGGTATTAAACCACTTGGATTTTACCGGATCGATAAGAGGCGTTCCATCGGGATTTTTGCCTTGATTTAGGTTAAAAGAAATAAAACTGGTTCCCAGAGCCGGCCCGTCTTCATAAATGCTGAAATTTCCCCGGTTTTCTTCTCGTTTGAGGAGTGAAAAATACTGCGGTGCGACGCTAACCGCACTCAATCCCCCCGAGCGAAATTGTAAAAGCTGCGTGTCTTGGTTTTCCACGATTTGCCAAACCACGCGATCGATATAGGGTTGGGGAATACCGCCATCGCCCTCTCGCCAATAATAGGGATTGCGCTCGAAAATCACCCGCTGGCTGGGAACGTATTGACTGAGGCGATAGGGGCCGTTGACAATGACCTGTTTCGCCTCGGTATCGGTTCCCCACGTACTGTTAAATATCGGATTGCCTTTCTCGTCCGTTTCTTCGATGGTCGGTCGTAAAATATGTTCGGGTAAAATTTCCGAACCCAACGCCCGCAGCAGCGGCGAAAAGGGTTCCGGAAGCCGGAATTCTACTTGGCGATCGTTGAGTTTGACAACGGTGGGAAACTCTCCGGTATCGCCGACGCGCAAAACATCGCGGGTGGAGGTGGGGACTTTTTCATTGAAGTAAACATCGTTATAGGTAAACACCACGTCGTCGGCGGTGAGGGGTTCGCCGTCGGACCAGCGTAAGTTTTCTCGCAGCGTAAAAACGATGCTTAACGTATCGTCGGAAATCGTCCAAGATTCTGCTAAGGCGGGTTCGATTTCTGTCGTGACGCCGTTGGTCCCGACGAGTCCTTCGTAGGTATAGGTGAAAACGTTGGGATATTCTTTGCTGAGGGCGGCGTTAAAGGTTTTGGGATCGCTAATTTGTCCGAGAATGAGTTGCGTTCCCTGGGCCGCTTCGACGCGGAAGTTTTCGGGGCTACATCCGCCAATCCCCAACAAGCTGAAACAGGCGAGGGCGACAGCCAGCCAGCGATGCCAGTATCGAGGGAAGTGGGAAACGAGTGACATGGCGTTTTTTGGGATGGGGCGGTGATGGGGTGATGAGATGATGAGGTGATGAGGGTTTTAGCCTTCACGGATGATTAGGGCGACGGTGTAGGCGGCGATGCCTTCTTCGCGTCCGATGGGTCCGAGTTTTTCGTGGGTGGTGGCTTTGATGCTGATGGCGGTGGGGTCGAGGTTGAGGACTTCTGAGAGTTTCGTTTGCATGGCGGCGAGGTGGGGTTTGAGTTTGGGGCGTTCGGCGACGATTACGCTGTCGAGGTTGCTGACTCGCCAACCGCGATCGATCAGGAGTTGGTTGACTTGTTCGAGGAGAATTAGGCTGTTTGCGCCTTTCCAGCGATCGTCGCTGGGGGGAAAGTAGTGACCGATATCGCCTAATGCTAAGGCACCGAGCATGGCGTCCATGATGGCATGGGTGAGAACGTCGGCGTCGCTATGGCCGACTAAGCCGAGGCGGTGGGGAATTTCGACGCCGCCGAGGATGAGGGGGCGGCCTTCGCCGAGGCGGTGGATGTCGTAGCCGTTACCGATCCGAAGGTTCATAAAAGGCGCGATCGCAGTGGAGAAGGAAGTTTACGGGTTTCGATCGTAACTTGTGACAGTTAACTTGTACAATTGAATAGCCCAATTTCGTTGGAGGAATCGTCCTCATGCCCGTTGCCGTCGGTATGATTCAAAGCCTCGGGTTTCCGTCAATCTTAGCGGCTGCCGATGCTGTCGTGAAGGCGGGACGAGTGACGCTGGTTTATTTCGACAAGGCGGAAAGAGGTCAGTTCGCGATCGCCTTTCGCGGACCGATTTCGGAAGTGAAACAGTCGATGGACGCCGGACTCGAAGCGGTTGAAAACACCCTTGGGGGCGAGATTATCTCTCACTATATCGTTCCCAATCCTCCGGAAAACGTGGTGGCGGTGCTTCCGCTGGAGTATACGGAAGCCAGCGAACCATTTCGATAGGGCAGCGTGTAGCGATTCGCGGTTGACTAATTCGGGAGGCGATCGACGCGAAACTCTTCAAATAACGTTTGAACCTCACGGTTTTAAAGTCCAGGGTTTGAAAACGTTTTCAACAAAGGTCGCCGCCCTCCGTACAATAAGGGCGACCGTATTAGAGCAAAGCCTTCCCGAGATTTGCGAACTCTAGGAGACGAACAGTGACACAACAGGCAGTTGGAGCGATCGAAACAAAGGGATTCCCCGGTATTTTGGCCGCCGCCGATGCGATGGTGAAAGCGGGACGAGTGACGTTGGTGGGATATATCCGCGTCGGAAGCGCCCGGTTTACGGTAAACATCCGGGGCGACGTATCGGAAGTCAAGCAAGCGATGGACGCGGGAATCGCCGCTGTGGAACGCACGGAAGGGGCAACTCTGGAATCTTGGGTGATTATTCCCCGTCCCCACGAAAACGTCGTCGCCGTGTTGCCGATCGATTTCAGCCCCAACGTGGAAGCCTTCCGCGACGCCGTGGAAGGGGTGAGAATGCCTCGCTTGGCCAATCCCTCGTCTTAAGGAGATGAGGGGATGAGGAGGTGAGGAGATGATGGGGTGAGGAGATTTCCTATCATCCGGTCGTCCGATCGTCGCCTCATCTTTTCTTGAAAATTGCCATCGCCACGGCAAACCGATATAATAAAAGATCGGACTTTTGACGGATTAGATCGATCGGCGCCTGTGCCGTCAGTGCTGCGAAATCCGTCTTTTTAAGTTTCCTCAAAATCTATCGTCATCATCCCTCGAAAACTATCATGAAGAAGCGCGTTCAACTTCTGCTCAATCAAGACGTTCGCAAACTCGGAAAATCGGGCGAATTGGTCGATGTGGCTCCCGGCTACGCAAGAAATTACTTAATTCCTCAAAAAATGGCGGTTCCCACGACGCCGGGAATTCTCAAGCAAGTGGAACTCCGCAAACAACAAGAACTCGAACGCATCGCCCAAATGAAACGGGATGCGGAAGCTCAGAAAACGGCTCTCGAAACTATCGGTCGCTATAGGATTCAAAAACAAGTGGGCGAAGGGGATGCGATCTTCGGAACCGTCACCGATCGCGACGTGGCGGCGGCGATTCAAGAAACAGCCGGACAAGAGGTCGATCGCCATGAGATTACGCTTCCCGAAATCAACAAAACGGGTTTCTACAAAGCGCAAATCAAACTGCATCCGGAAGTTACGGCGCAAGTGGAAATTCACGTGACTCCGTTGTAAGTCCGTCGAGTTTAACTCGTCGAAGTTGGGGCGAGGCGACGACGGTACAGCCGCCGAAATTCGACCCATTCGACAAAATATCTCGCTTTCTCCGACTCGCTAGGCGACGGGAACGCTGGACTCTTCGAGACTGGCGTTCTCGTTGTTTTGAGGGGCAAGTCAGTCAGCGATTTCCCGGGAATATCGCGGCGACGGGGTTGGAGGCGATCGACTGCGCCAGCGGAACTTCTGAAGATCGGATTCCGCCTTAGACGAAGTTTTGCCGGGTTTTGAGGGGTTTCGAGGGATTTAGCAACAAAACTTAAAGACTCAAACGTACCGAGACGCCAGACTCGGTAGTACCCTGAGAAATAATGCTTTGGCATCTTACGGACAAGCTCAATCGAGGCGTTTCGTCTCGGACTGTCTGAGTGCTAATGCGATAACACCCTTGGATTCATTCAATCGAGAAAAAAAACTATGATTCAACGTGGTTCTAAGGTGCGGATTCTTCGTAAAGAATCCTACTGGTACCAAGACGTCGGAACCGTCGCAACCATCGACCAAAGCGGGATTCGCTATCCCGTCATCGTCCGGTTCGACAAAGTGAACTATACCGGGTTTAGTGGCGCTGCCAGCGGTGTCAACACGAACAACTTCGCCCTCGAGGAACTCGTGGAAGTCGAAGCACCTAAGAAGAAGAAAAAATAAACCTCGATCGCACCGTCCGACAGTTTCCGTCGGGTAAGGTGCGTCAGTGGTTGGGGGTTAGCGTTGGCGGTGATCGATCGCGGCGAACGTCTAACCCTTTCTCGTTTTTTGTATGCTGCTTTTGTATGCTGCTTTTGTATGCTGCTCTAAACCACTTTCGCTAGTTTTCAACCTGTGCCAGAACTTCCCGAAGTCGAAACCGTCCGTCGCGGCTTGAACGCGGCCACCTGCCATCGCGAGATCGTTGGTGTTGAAGTGTTGCTCGATCACACCATCGCCGCCCCGGATTCCCTGGAGGATTTCGCGTCGGGACTCGAAGGACAATCGATCGCCTACTGGCATCGTCGGGGAAAATACCTGTTAGCCCAACTCGGGGACGATCCCGCCCTCGAAACCCTACAACCGACGCCTCACGGCTGGCTGGGGGTTCACCTGCGCATGACCGGACAGTTACTCTGGTGTCGCCGAGACGACGAACTGCAACGCCACACGCGAGTTCGTCTGTTTTATCAGGGAGAGGGGGAGCGCGATCGCGAACTGCGGTTCGTCGATACCCGCACCTTCGGCCGCCTCTGGTGGGTGCCGCCAGATACCCATCCCGCCACCGTCGTCACCGCTTTGCTGTCTCTGGGACCCGAACCGTTCTCGCAAGACTGTTCGACAGACTATCTCGCCGAAATTCTCAAAAACCGCCGCAAACCCATTAAAACCGCCCTTCTCGACCAAACCATTATTGCGGGAGTCGGCAACATTTACGCCGACGAAACCCTTTTCCTCAGCCGCATTCACCCCACACGATTGTCCTGCGAGTTGAGTCGGGACGATCTCGATCGCCTGCGGGGTAATTTAGTGCGCGTCCTCGACAAGGCCATCGAGGCCGGCGGCACCACCTTACGGGACTTTCGCAGCGTCGAAGGAACTAACGGTAACTACGGCGGTACGGCTTGGGTTTACAACCGTGGAGGGGAACCCTGTCGCGACTGCGGGACTGCCATCGAACGCCTCAAATTAAGCGGTCGATCGTCCTATTTTTGCCCAAACTGTCAGCCAGATATCAGATAGGACTCGAATTAAGAGTCAAAATCAACCTAAAATTCCGGCTAAATTCGACGTAAGATGAAAAGCAAGACAGACGTTTGAACGAAAACAGTCCATGCCAGCAGCCAAAAAACTGAAACGCGGTTCGTTCGTCCGCGTCGCCCGGGAAAAATTTGAAAACAGCCTGGAAGCCCAAGCTAGCGACAGTCGGCTTCCCAACTACATCTTCGAGACGCGAGGCGAAATCCTAGAAACCGAGGGAGACTACGCTCTCGTCAAATTCGGCATCGTTCCCACGCCGAACGCTTGGTTCCGTCTCGACCAACTCGAAGCGTTTGAGTAAATCGGACGTTTCGATGCGATCGATATCGCTCGAATCCCCTTCCTCTAACTTCCCGCCGTAACTGCGATCCTGCGCCCCCCAAACGCCCATGAACGCTTCGGTTACTTCCCCCTCTTCTGCCCGCGATCGATCGCAACATCGCGTTTCGATCGTCGGCGCCGGTAAAGTCGGCAGTACCCTCGCCCAACGAGTCGCCGAAAAAAACCTCGCCGATGTCGTCCTACTCGATGTCGTGGAAGGCTGGCCGCAAGGGGTGGCGCTGGATTTAATGCAGGCGCGGGGTCTCGAAGGCCACGATCGCCAAATTCTCGGCACCAACGATTACGCCGATACGGCCGGGTCCGATCTCGTCGTGATTACCGCCGGCCGCCCCCGCACGCCGGGAATGGACCGCAACGATTTAATTAAAACCAACGCGGCCATCGTCGTCGAGGCCGCGAAACGGTCGATCGAATACTCTCCCGAGGCCATTATTATCGTCGTCACCAATCCCCTCGACGTGATGGCTTACGTGGCTTGGAAAGGGACGCAGCTGCCCCCGCACCGCGTTATCGGGATGGCGGGAGTTCTCGACTCGGCGCGATTGCAAACCTTTATTTCCCTAGAACTGGGGGTTTCCACCCAAGACGTGCAGGCGATGGTGTTGGGGAACCACGGACAGCAAATGATTTCTCTGCCTCGCTACTGTACCGTCAAAGGCATTCCCCTACCGGATTGGTTGGACGCCGAGAGTATCGATCGCCTGGTCGATCGCACCCGCAACGGCGGTACGGAAATCGTCGAACTCATGCAGCGAGGGGGCGCGTACTTCGCGCCGGCCTCCTCGATTTATACGATGGTCGAAAGTATCCTTGCCGATCGATCGCGCGTGGTGAGTGCGGCGGCTTATCTACAAGGGGAATACGCCCTCGAAGACTTGTTCCTCGGCGTTCCTTGTCGTTTGGGACGCAGCGGTGTCGAGCAGATTATCGAACTGTCTCTGACGGAAGACGAATGCCAAGCGGTGATAGACGCAGCGGCTTCCGTCCGCGAAAACATCGAAGCCGCTCAAAAGATTCTCGGTTGGTCTTGAGGTTTTTTGAAGGAGAAGGGGAGAAGGGGAGATAGGGAGTCGGTGCGTGACGCGGTAATGCAAATTTGACCTGACTTCACTCACATTTCCCGACCGCGTCACACACCCTTGTCTGTTGGCGGCGTACAGGGTCGGTGCGTGACGATTGCTCGGTCTCAGGTTAGACACCCGATTTTTCTAGTCACGCACCCTACGAGCTGTCTTGACTATTCCAACGCCATTTTCATCAGGATCTTGTGGGTTCCTTGTTCCGCCGTGTCGTCGGAAGGACGACGTTGGATATAGGTGCCGTCCGGTTGTAACTCCCAGGCTTGGCGGTTGTCCGACAGCATAATCCCCAGGATTTCCTGTAAATCTTTGGCGATGGTGGGGTCTTCGATGGGGGTGATGGCTTCGACGCGGCGATTGAGGTTGCGGGGCATCCAGTCCGCACTGCCGATAAAGAGCTTCTCGTCTCCTTCGTTATTAAAGTAGAAGATGCGCGAGTGTTCTAAGAAGCGTCCGATAATGCTGATGACGCGGATGTTCTCGCTGACGCCGGGAACGCCGGGACGCAAGCAGCAAATGCCTCGGACGATGAGATCGATTTGTACTCCCGCTTGAGAGGCTTCGTACAGGGTTTCGATAATCTCTCGATCGACCAAGGAATTCATTTTGGCGACGATGCGTCCGGTGCCGCCGTTTTTAGCGTGGGCAATTTCCCCTCGGATCAGTTCGATGGTGCGATCGCGCATATTCACCGGAGCGACCAACAGCTTGCGATAAGACCGCTGGCGGGAATATCCCGTTAAATGGTTGAACAAATCGGTTAAATCTGCCCCGATTTCTTCGCGACAGGTAATAATCCCCAAATCCGTGTAGAGTTTTGCCGTTTTGGGGTTGTAGTTGCCCGTTCCGATGTGGACGTAGCGGCGGATGTGTTTTTTCTCCTGCCGCACGACCATCGAGATTTTGGTGTGGGTTTTCAAGCCAACCAAGCCATAAACGACGTGAACCCCCGCCTGTTCGAGTTTTCGCGCCCAGAGAATGTTGTTTTCTTCGTCAAAGCGGGCTTTCAATTCCACCAACACCGCTACTTGCTTGCCGTTTTCGGCGGCGGCGATGAGGGCTTTAATAATCGGCGAATCCCCCGAAGTGCGGTATAGGGTCATTTTGATGGCCAGTACGTCCGGGTCGTGGGCGGCGGCCGTAATGAAATGCTGTACCGTAGCCTGAAAGGAGTGGTAGGGCAGATGAACCAGGAGGTCGCCCCGTTCGCGAATTTCTTCAAACAGGTCGCCCTCGGTTTCTAAGTTGGGTTCGGACAAATCTAGTTCGAGTTCTCCGAACTGTCGCAACCGTGCCGGCACAACAGGCGTCCAGGGGGGATCTTTGAGTTCCGGAAGCGGCAACGACATCATCGACATCAAATCCCCTAAACCGAGGATTCCTTCGACTTGGTAAACGTCGCTGGTGTCGAGGAAGAGTTCCCCCATCAGCATGGTTCGCACTTCTTCGGAAATGGTGGAAGGAACTTCCATCCGTACCACCGAACCCCCCGACCGGCGTTTTCGCAGTTCTTGTTCGATGGCTAAGAGCAGGTCGTCGGCTTCGTCTTCTTCTACGGCGATGTCCGCGTTGCGGGTGATGCGGAAGGGATGGTATTCCTGTATGTTCATCCCCGGAAACAGGGATTCGAGGTTGTGGGCGATGACCTGTTCGAGGGGAACGCCCAGCCATACCATCGATCGACTGTCAGCTTGGGTGGCGTCTTCGGTGGGAAGGGGAACGAAACGGGGGAGGACTTTGGGGACTTTGACTCGCGCGAAGTATTCTTTTTCTGTTTCGGGGTCTTGGACGACCACGGCTAAGTTGAGGCTGAGGTTGGAAATGAAGGGGAAGGGGTGGCCGGGATCGACGGCCAGGGGCGTCAGGACGGGAAAGATTTTTTCCTCGAAGTAGGTTTGTAGGTAGTTGCGCTGTTCTTGGTTGAGGTCGATGTAGTCGAGGAGATAGACGCCGTGTTCGGAGAGTTGGGGACGCAGGACTTCTTGGAAATGGCGGTGTTGTTCGGCCACCATCGGATGGAGTCGATCGCTGATGTCGTCGAGTTGTTGTTGTGGTGTGCGACCGTCTGGGGTGAGTTTGGTGACGTGAGCATCGACTTGCTGTTTTAAGCCGGCCACCCGCACCATGAAGAATTCGTCGAGGTTGGAGCTGAAGATACCGAGGAATTTCAGCCGTTCGAGCAGGGGCGTGCGATCGTCGAGGGCTTCGTGTAACACTCGGTAGTTGAACTCGATCCAGCTTAATTCGCGGTTGAAGTAGTATTTGGGGTCTCGTAGGTCGATATCGACGGCTTTGGTTTTTTTGGCGCTGTCGGAATTGTTTTTTTTGGTTTTTGCCATAGTCGGAGATGCCAGGTTCAGAGAACGCGATCGAGTCAGATGAGTTAGAGCGATCGAACGGCGTTTCGCCCGAAGAGGCGCTACAGCGGGCGGGTTGCCGAAACGGTCGCTATCGACCTTGCTGGAACACTTCTTCTTCTCGACCGACCCACCACTCCCCGAGGCGATCGAGTTCCTGTTGGAGTTGGGCGATCGCCTCGAGATAGTCTTCTTCGGACATCGTCGCTCGACGCTCTTTTAATTTTTGCAACCGCAGTTGTACGAGCAACCACGGCTTGTGCGTGCCGTCGATCGCTTCGATATATTGGGCTAACGCTTTACTGTCCATCAGCTTACCGATTCGAGCTTAAGTTTAGCTTAACGGGCAGATCGCCCCCCGACAACTGTACTCTCGTCCCGCCGTCCCGCCTCAGTTAAGTTATTCTCATCATTAATAATGTTTTTTTATATGTTTTTGGTATTAATATTCTTTTGAATTATCAATATCGTAGTAGACAGACAGATAAAAACCACGATTTCTCAGAAAGACCAATGTTTCAGTTCCAAATTCCGTTCCCCCGCTTCGAGTTGCAAATTCCCTTTGACGGAGACCTTCTCGCTCCCCTGCGTCAGTATCTCGACGATCTCGACGTTCGCCGTCCCGGTTTAGCGCAAGCCATTTGTAACCTCGTTCCGGCGCAATGTCCCTTCGCCCGAGAAATTCGCGCGTTCGATCGCCTCTTGTTCCGCATTCCCCCCCTGTGCAAAATCAACCCCCTTTACAACGAACTCATGAGCTTGCGATTCCGCGCCCTCTGCTATTTAGAAGAGGAAATGGCCAAATGATAATGAAAACCAGAGAAAACTTCGTAGCCGCGTTTCAAGCAACGCGACTACGGGGAAAATCTCAAACTCCCGGGTTTGCCAGGTTTGCCCCTGTATCTCGGGTGGGCCAAGCCCACCGATCGCGAGTCGGGCGATCGCGTTTGAAGCGGTTCGGCCTGAGGGGAATTGGATATCGCATCATCTCCCATCCCGTCCAATTCCCGAAATCGATTTTTTGTATGACACCGAAAACCCCGTAGCGTCCTGGTATGAACAGATGCTACGGGGAAATTTTAACGGGCGATCGGAGCCACGATTGACGCATCGCCCCAGTCTGCCTTGTCTCCACAAAAAAACAGCCACGGCGAGCGCGGCTGTTTTGAGGTTCTAGATGGTTAAACAGACGGAATTACGCCATTTGGCTAGCAACGAAGTCCCAGCTCACCAGGTTGTTTAAGAAGGTGTCGATGTAGTTGGGACGCAGGTTTTGGTAGTCGAGATAATAAGCGTGTTCCCAAACGTCGATGGTGAGCAGAGGTTTGTGACCTTCCGTCATCGGGTTTTCTGCGTTGAGGGTTTTCACCACTTTCAGGCTGTCGCCATCTTGAACCAGCCAAGCCCAGCCGCTACCGAATTGGGTGGCGGCTGCCGTTTTCAGTTCGGAGATGAAGTTGTCGAAGCTACCGAAGTCAGCCTCGATTTTTTGGGCTAAGGCGCCGCTGGGTTTGCCGCCGCCACCGGGTTTCATGCACTGCCAGTAGAAGCTGTGGTTCCAAACTTGGGCGGCGTTGTTGAAGATACCGGATTTTTCCGGGTCGCCAGCGGTGGCTTTGATAATCTCTTCTAAGGATTTATCTGCCATGTCGGTGCCTTCGATGGCAGCGTTGAGCTTTTTCACGTAACCGGCGTGGTGTTTGCCGTAGTGGAATTCCAGGGTTTGCGCGGAGATATGAGGCGCCAGTGCGTCTTTTGCGTAAGGTAATTCCGGAAGTGTAAATGCCATGTGGTTTCTCCTCTAAAGGTTCCTGCGATCGAACGCAGATGTACTTTCGTTAGATATATCGATCGAGCAGGGCGCTCGACCTGCCGTTAGCTCTGAGGCTGTTGGCAACGAAACTTAACAGTACGGATCGTATCTCAAAATCTAAAACAAAGCCAAACTGATTATGAAAAAGCTGGGATTCCTGGGAATCCTTTGCCAAATCGAGGCGATCGCAATTTTTGGGGATGCGATCGCTTCCCAGCTCGGCCAGGTTTTTATATAGTTTTGTAAATTTAAAGAAATATATATAGACTTTTTGAGTTTTTTGTGGTATATAGGCATCACCCATTGGCGATCGCTTGACCAGTCCACTCAAAAGAACTTGCTAACTCAAGGTCGATGGTGGAGTCCAAGGCAGTAGTCGGGTCTACCTATAGCAATTATTCTATTGACAATTTGCAGTGCATAGCAAAAAATCTATGTATACTTGCCGATCGAGTCTATGGGGATTGCCAACCGAATCCACTACAGACACCGAAAAGGTGACATCTAGCGATCGGATCTATTTATAGCAATTAGTCTATTGACAATTTGCAGTGCATAGCAAAAAATCTATGTATGCTTGCCGCTCAAGTTTATGAGAATCACAAACCGCATCCACTTTAGAAACTTACAAGGTGACATCTTCGGAGGACTCACCGCCGCAATCATCGCCCTACCGATGGCATTAGCCTTCGGGGTCGCCTCGGGCGCCGGAGCCGCCGCCGGACTCTGGGGGGCGGTCTTAGTCGGGTTCTTCGCCGCCTTGTTCGGCGGAACCCCCACCCTCATCTCCGAACCCACCGGTCCGATGACCGTGGTCATGACTGCCGTAATTGCCGATCTCACCGCCTCGGCCGATACGACCGGAGAAGGTCTGGCCATGGCCTTCACCGTGGTCATGATGGCAGGTGTCTTCCAAATCCTGCTGGGAGTGCTGAGATTGGGGCGTTACGTCACCTTGATGCCCTACACCGTCATTTCCGGTTTCATGTCCGGAATCGGCATCATCCTGATCGTCCTGCAAACGGCACCGTTTTTAGGACAAGCCAGTCCCAAAGGCGGCGTGTTGGGAACCTTGGGCAGTTTGCCAGACCTTCTCGCCAACATTAACCCCGCCGAAACCGGTCTGGCCGTTTTAACCGTTCTGATTCTACTTTTTACCCCTCCTGCGCTAAAAAAATGGGTTCCGCCCCAATTACTCGCACTGATCGCAGGAACCGTTGTCTCTCTGATTCTCTTCCCCGACCTCGATATTCGTCGCATTGGCGAAATTCCCATGGGACTGCCCCAGTTGCAAATTCCCACCTTTAGCGCCGAGAAACTGCGAACGATGTTTGTCGATGCGGCGGTCTTAGGGATGTTGGGTTGTATCGATGCGCTGCTTACCTCGGTGGTAGCCGACAGCTTAACCCGTACCGAACACGACTCCAACAAAGAACTCATCGGACAAGGACTCGGGAACTTAGCCTCTGGACTCTTCGGCGGGATTGCCGGTGCCGGGGCTACCATGGGAACTGTGGTGAACATCCAAACCGGGGGACGAACGGCACTGTCGGGTTTGACTCGCGCCTTCATTCTCTTTATCGTCGTGCTGTGGGCAGGGAGTTTGACCGCCACTATTCCCATGGCCGTGTTAGCCGGAATTGCCCTGAAAGTGGGTATCGATATTATCGACTGGGACTTCCTGAAACGGGCGCATCAAATTTCCCTCAAAGGTGCGGCGATTATGTACAGCGTAATTGCCTTAACCGTTCTGGTGGATTTGATTGCGGCTGTGGGAATCGGGGTGTTCGTGGCCAACGTTCTGACGATCGATCGTCTCAGCCAGCTTCAATCGCAGTCGGTGAAAACGGTTACGGATGCCGACGACGTTATCAACCTCAACGATACAGAAAAACGCCTGCTCGATCGCGCCAACGGACAAGTTCTGTTGTGCCACTTAAGCGGACCGATGATTTTCGGCGTCGCCAAGGCGATTTCTCGGGAACACCGTGCGGTTCGATTCTGTAATGCCTTGGTTCTCGACCTCAGCGACGTTCCCCACGTGGGCGTTACCTCGTCCCTGGCGATTGAAAACGCCATTAACGAGGCCATCGAAGAAAACTGTCAAGTGTTCCTCGTGGGCGTCACCGGACAAATCAAACGTCGCTTCGAGAAAATGGGGATTCTCAGCCGCATTCCCAGCGACCACCTGATGATAGACCGAACTGAAGCTTTAGAACGCGCAATTTCAGAGGTCTGCGTTGAACAACCGATAAGCGGTAGCGGTAGCAGCAGCAACGAGCAACTCGTTTAATCGAAAGCCTGGATTGACTCGGATTTAATTTTCACCTGATGCTTCTGAATATCGAGAGGGCGATCGCTCTCTCGATTTTTTTCGTCTAGAGTCGAGAAGTGGCGGTGCTTGAACCCAAATAGCGACGCCACCGCCATGCACCGCAAGGGATTCGTCTTTTACCGTTGGGAGAACGGCGTTTGGCTGGTCGATACCGTTCCCGTGGAATGTTTAAACCGCCTCGATCGACCGTCAGTTTTCGATTCCTTCGTTACAATCCCAACAGACCGAACCGGTTATTGCCAACTCGCGTTTTTGGAAGACTGTACGTTATGGAAACTCGCCAACTCGGAACCTCGGACGTTCGCATCACCCCGATTCTGATGGGAACCTGGCAAGCGGGAAAGAATATGTGGACGGGAATCGATGACGACCAGATGGTGAAGGCGATTCGCACGGCTTATGAGTCGGGAATTACCACGATCGATACCGCCGAACAGTACGGCGACGGGTATTCTGAGCGTATCGTGGCCAAAGCGTTATCGGACGTGCGCGATAAGGTGGTGTACGCCACGAAGGTCTTTGCCAACCATCTCAAATACGATTGGGTGTTGGAAGCTTGCCATCGATCGCTCGAAAATCTCAACACTGACTATATCGATCTGTATCAAATTCACTGGCCGGCGGGAAGTTGGGGGTCGGAAATCGTTCCCATTGAGGAAACCATGTCGGCGTTGGTGAAATTGAAGGAAGACGGGAAAATTCGCGCCATTGGCGTCTCGAACTTTTCGCGAGAACAACTGGCGCAAGCGTCGCAATACGGACGAATCGACAGTTTGCAACCGCCCTATTCGCTATTTTGGCGCAATGTGGAAACCGACGGGATGCCCTACTGCGTGGAACAGAATATTTCGATTTTGGCCTATTCGCCGTTGGCGCAAGGGTTGTTGACGGGGAAATTCGGACGAGACCATCAGTTTGAGGAAGGAGACCACCGCGCCAAGAACAAGCTGTTTTATCGAAAATTTTGGGTTTGAAACCCCGCCCTTCTAGGGCGGCTTTACAGTACAATGGACGTGAATGGTTAAACTGGCTAACGAAACCCAAGTTAGTAAGTTTGCCTAAAACTCCAATTGAATGGGAATTTTGGCGGTGGGACACACCGTTACAGCCTGTGAAGCGAGTGTAAGACTTGAAGGATCTCGATCCGGAGAGCCACTGCGAAAAACTCGAGAGAGAAGGAAGCAGGAACCCAAATCGCGAGGTTTGGGAATCACCGCCCTTCCAGGGCGGTGAGGATGTCAACAAAGAGAGAATTACGATCGCGTCCAAACCGCCCTCGACCAACTGCGTCCGATTGCGGAGGGGAAAGGCTGCACGCTGGCGCAATTGGCGTTAGCGTGGTTGATTCGCCAACCGAATACGAACGCGATCGCGGGTGCGCGGAAACCGGAACAGGTCATCGACAACGCGAAAGCGGCGGATATTCAGTTGTCTGATGAGGAACTGTCGCAAATCGACGAAATCGGACGGTTGGTGACAGACCCGCTGGAAACGGACAACGATGTATTGTGGGATTTATAGATCGGTTGGGGGCGTTGCGTGGCGCGGCTTCGGTCGTGGAGAGTTGAGAGTTTCTCCCCATCCCCTCATCTCCTCATCCCATTACCTCATCATCTCAATCAATCTCGTCGCCAATCGAACCAGGCTTGTAGGAGACTTCTCAATCGGGGATGGCGGTGACGCCAGATGTCGCGCCATTCGGTGAGGAAGTAGCGGAATACTTCGCTGTCGGGGGAGTGGAGGGCGGCGACGGCTTCGATCGATCGGTTTTGAGCCATTAACGTGGCGACGGACTGGGCTAAAACTGGGGCGTGGGCGGAGAGAAAATGGGCGCCGAGGAGGTCTCCGCGAGGGCTGACGAGAAGTTTGCCAAATCCGGATAGATCGTCCCGTTGCTGGGCGGAGGAAAGCTGGTAGAAGGGACAGGTGAGGACGACGAGATCCTCGCCAAAGCGCCGTCTGGCTTGGGGTTCGGTGAGACCGACGGCGGCGAGATGGGGTTCGATCGACAGCACGCGGGGAAAGCGGTGATAGTCGGTCTTCCACAGGGGCAGAAACAGGGCGTTTTTTGTGGCGATATCCCCTTCGTACAAAGCGAGTTCGGGGTCGTTGTAGCCTCCGAGAAGGCTGCCACAGGCGTAAATTTGCGGGTTGGTGGTTTGTAGTCGCGGGTTCGTGCGGACGCGATGTCCTTGGCGGCGAATTCCTAGGGCGTTCCAGTTGAGTTTCGGGGTTTGGGCGTTCCATCCTTCCGCGACGACGATCGCATCGGTTTCCAGGGCGCGAGAACCTGCTTGAAGCCAGATGCTATCTTGGATTTGGCGCACTTGCATGACGGAGGTGCGCGTCAACACCTCGACGCCGCAGGCTTCTAGGTGGGCTTGGACGAACCTCGCCATTTGGGGATCTTCTTTGGGGAGAATTTGCGGTTCGGCGACGAGAAGTCTTACTTCAACCCCCAACCAGCCTAATGTATGGGCGATGATGACGGCGTGGGGATCGTTTCCGATGACGGCGATACGCGGCGGAAGTTCGCTTTGGAGGAGTTTTCCCAGGGTGGCGAGGTTGTAGTAGGGGGTTTCGTCTAAGCCTTGGATGGGGGGAACGGCGGGTTGGGCGGAGGGGGCGAGGAGATAGGATCGCGATCGAAAGGTTCGATCGCCCGCGATGGCGGTTAACTGGGGTTCGGTGTCGAAGTCCACGTCGCTGATGACGACATCGATTCCTTGCATGGATAACCCCGCAGGCGATCGCAACGCCAGCAGGTTTTCGGTAATTTCTTGGCAAATTCGCCAAACCCAATGGCGATCGATCCCCGATGTCGCCGCCACCCCCCACGCCTGCGATCGCTCCCGTTCTCGCGTCAGACGCTGCAACTGTTCCAGGGCGATGTGGGAGGTTTGTACTTCCGCCCACACCGACTCGGGCGGCAGAATTAACGCCACTCTCGCGCCCCATCCCGCCGCCACGGAGGCCGATCGCAGCCCCGCTTCGCTATCTCCGATGACGACCCAATCGTACTCGATTCCCATCCTGTTACATCCGTTTTTGCCGATCTCAAGCCAGAACTTTGGTTATTTTAAATTAAATTGACGCTCTGGTTTTCGGTATTACATTCTTTTTGGATTTTCGCGATTCATTTTTTGCTATTATTTTAGATTTAAGAATAAATCAAAATCTCATTTTTTTGAGTCTTTTTTTATAAATATCGAAATCTATCCAGCACCCCGGCATCTCCGAGATGCAGGGGTTCTAACACTCGGGTTCTAACACTCGGGTTCTAACACTCGGGTTCTAACACTCGATCGCGCGGCTTTTGGGTTCCACTTTGTTCCACCCAACCTACTCTGATATTTAGGTTTTTATAAGTCTTAATTAGTATAAAAAATTGGAACAAAAAACATGATATTGTCACTCTACAAAAAGCAAAAATTAAGTATTTTTAAAATTATTTTCTCGCCAGAGATCGCCCCATTCTCGAATTTCCTCAATTTCCGCTTTTGATATTTTTTTGAGTTGCGACAAAACCAGATTCATTCGCCCTAAAGATTTCAACTTATCGAAATTGCGATCGAGAAAATGCCAATACAGCAGGTTGAACGGACAAGCCTTCTCGCC
>NZ_JBNGCO010000090.1:0-21420 GCF_049974805.1 Baaleninema sp. | reverse complement strand
CTCCCTGCGCTAAAGCGACAGGGCTTCCAAACGTATCGAGGTATTTTCCGTGAAACCGCCGAATTTTTCTGCCGAATTGTTCTAAGGAGATGACAACCCCAGCTATGGCAACCCCGACCTATTGGAATCCCGTCGATTGCTCTTCCGCCTCCTTTGTCGCCCCCAACGCCACAGTATTGGGTAACGTGCGGGTGGCGGAAGGGGTCAGTATTTGGTACAACGCGGTAATTCGCGCCGATGTGGTGGATATCGACCTCGGGGCGTACTGCAACGTGCAAGACGGGGCGGTGTTACACGGCGATCCTGGCGAACCGCTGGTTCTGGAAGAGTACGTGACGATCGGTCATGGGGCGGTGATTCACAGCGCCCACATCGAACGGGGATGTCTGATTGGCATTCAGGCGACGGTTCTCAACGGCGTGCGGGTGGGGGCTGGCAGTATCATCGGTGCGGGGGCGGTGGTGGCGAGGGACGTTCCGCCGCGATCGCTCGTTTTGGGCGTTCCGGGGAAAGTGGTGCGTCCGATTTCGCCAGAACAAGCTGCAGAGACGATCGAACACGCCCGCAAGTACGAACGTCTGGCGCGGGTTCACGCCGGAACGGGATCGGATTTGGGCTTTCACAACAATTCGGAATCGGGGCGCTGAGAGATATAATGAGTTCCTGATGAGAACCTTTAATATTTTTTTAAAATAGGAGACCGTCTTATGGACTTCGATTGGCGTTTGTTAGTCGTACTCGGCCCGATCGCGATCGCCCTGGGTTGGGCAGTGTTCAACATCGGTGCAGCTGCCGTGGGACAAATCCAAACTTACTTGAACCGCGAAAGCTAGAGTCGTCCGTTAACGGCTCGTTTTAACCGACTGTGTTCCCCCCATGGGTTGGGTGTGGAGACAGTCGGTTTTCTGTTGCATCATGGGAGATGTTGAGGAGATGATGGGATGGGGAGATAGGGAGATTTCCCGTCATCCGGTCATCCGGTCATCCCATCATCACTGTTCACTGCTCGCTGTTGACTGTAAAAAATGGTTCGGGAACTCGACTTTCAGGGTGGCTACGACGAAACGAAGCTTCCCCCTCAGAATATTGAAGCGGAAGAGGCGATTTTAGGGGGGATTTTACTCGACCCGGAAGCGATTAACCGCGTGACGGAGCTGTTGTCCGCTGAGGCGTTTTATATTCAAGCCCATCAGATTATTTATCAGGCGGCGCAAGGGTTGCACGCCCAGGGACAGCCGACGGATTTGATTAGCGTGACGGCGTGGTTGCACGATCGCGAGCAGTTGGATAAGGTGGGCGGCCGGAGTAAACTGGCTCAGTTGGTCGATCGCACGGTGTCGGCGGTGAACATCGACCAATATGCGGCGTTGGTGATGGATAAGTATTTCCGACGCCAGTTGATTCAGGCGGGACAGGAAATCAACGGTTTGGGATACGATACGACGCAACCGTTGGAAACGGTACTCGATCTCGCCGAACAGAAGATTTTCAATATTACCCAGAAACGGCCGCAACAGGATCTGGTTCCGATTTTCGAGACCTTGATTCAGACGTTTCAGGATATTGAGATTCAACATGAAACCCAGGCGCAACCGGGGATTTTGTCGGGATTTTACGATCTCGATGCGATGACGGGGGGATTTCAACCGTCGGATTTGATTATTGTGGCGGGGCGGCCGTCAATGGGAAAATGTCTTCACGGTCGATCGCAATTGTTGTTGTCGGACGGACGTTTGATGTCGATCGAACAAGTCTATCGTCGTTCGGTGGCGGAAACTTCCCAGGTTCCCGAACTCTTCACTTTGGGGAACGATTGGCGATTTCACCGAACTCAACCGTCGGATTTTCTCGACGATGGGGTAAAACCCGTGTTTCGGGTGACGACGCGGTTGGGGCGACAGGTGGAAACGACGCTGACGCATCCTTATTTGACGCGAACTGGATGGCGATCGCTGGCGGCGTTAAATGTGGGAGATAAAATCGCCGTTCCCCGTCGGTTGGCGGTGTTTGGCGATCGAACTCTTTCGGACTCTCGAATTCGGGTTTTAGCAGAGGAGGTTTCCCGTTCTCAACAGATTTCAGAAATTGTTTTTCAACTAAAAAAATCGAACCTTGCCAAATTTTTACATTGTCTGTTTTCTCAAAATGGCTGGGCGACAATCTCCGAGTCTGAGAAAGCTGTTTTTTCTCAAATTGGCTACAGTACCTCTTGCGAAACTGTAGCCCGTCAAGTTCAGCATTTACTGTTGCGTTTTGGGATTCTCGCCTCGCTGCAATTCCAGGGCGAAATCTGGCAACTTTCGATTTGCCATCTTGAATCAATTCAAGTCTTTTTTGAGGAGATTGGAGCGGTTGAAAATTGCCTTGGGTCTGCCCTCATCCCCCAACCCCTTCTCCCAAGTTTGGGAGAAGGGGAGATCGGGGATCTGTTGGAATTCCGGTGTAATTCGATCGCCTGCGATACCAATACCCTTGTCGGGGCGAACCGCCGTTCGCCCCGACGCCAACAGTTTCGGGATTTCATTCACTCTACTTATTCCCCTAACTCTAACCGAGCCGAAACCTGTCAAATTGAGTCGGTTTTTGGGGTTAATTTATTATCAAAGAATAGCGATTTTGTCAATACAAAAAATGGAAATAATAGGTCTAAATTGGCAGTCGTTCAAAATCCCTGGTTCGGGGAAAACGGCGGTTTTCGCCGATGGGAACGGTGGCGGGATGAAGACCGAGAAACGGGTGAGGTGTATTGGGACGAAATTGTGGCGATCGAATACATTGGAAACCACCCAGTTTACGATTTAACCATTCCCGAAACTCACAACTTCATCGCCAACGATATTTGCGTTCACAACACCGCAGTCAGCCTCAACTTCGCCCACAACATCGCCAATGCGTACCGGGTTCCCGTGGCGATTTTCAGCTTAGAAATGTCGAAAGAACAGCTCGTACAACGGCTGTTAGCCAGCGAAGCGGGAATTGAAAGCAATCGATTGCGGGCGGGGCGAGTCAGTCAAACGGAATGGGAGCCGTTGAGTCGGGCGTTGGCGTCGCTGTCAGAAATTCCGCTGTTTATCGACGACACGCCAAATATTACCGTAACGGAAATGCGATCGAAATGTCGTCGTTTGCAAGCGGAACAGGGTCAACCGCTGGGGTTGGTCTTGTTGGACTATTTACAGTTAATGGAAGGATCGGGCGATAACCGAGTTCAAGAGTTATCCAGAATTACGCGATCGCTCAAGGGATTATCCCGAGAATTGAACGTTCCGGTGATTGCGTTATCGCAGTTGAGTCGGGGGGTAGAAGCCCGAACTAACAAACGTCCAATGATGTCGGATTTGAGGGAGTCGGGATGTTTGGCGGGAGATAGCCTCGTGACCCTCGCCGATACCGGAGAACGGGTTCCGATTCGCGATCTCGTCGGACGTTCGGGATTTGCAGTATGGGCGTTGAACGAGGAAACCTTCAAACTCGAACGAGCGATCGTCAGTCGGGCGTTTTCGACGGGAGTTAAACCGATCTTTCGTTTGACAACGCGGTTAGGACGAACAATTCGGGCGACGGGAAACCACAAGTTTCGATCGATTGGGGGATGGAAGCGTTTAGACGAGTTCGCGATAGGCGATCGTGTGGCGTTACCACGTATAGTTCCGAATTCCTCACAATCTTCAATGAAAGATGAAGAACTCGCATTACTAGGTCATTTAGTTGGCGATGGATGTACGCTTCCTCGTCATGTCATTCAGTACACTACTAAAGATCTCGATCTCGCAGAAATTGTTTGTGATTTAGCAGCGACTCTATTTCAGGATCGGATTTCCCCAAGAATTCAGTACGAGCAAAGCTGGTATCAAGTGTATTTACCCGCTCGGGAACATTTAACACATAAAGTTAGAAATCCCATCTCAGTATGGTTAGACGACTTGGGGGTGTTTGGGTTGCGGTCTTATCAAAAACTTGTTCCTTCTCTTGTTTTCTGTCAATCCGAAGCTTCGATCTCAAAATTCCTAAAACATTTATGGAGTACCGATGGATGTATCAACCTGTTGAAAGGTAAATCTCCACGCCCAATCGCCTATTATTCAACCAGCAGCTATCGCCTAGCCTTAGATGTTCAAAGCCTATTGCTTAAACTAGGCATTAATGCTCGGTTGTCTTGCAAACCACAAAAGGGGAAAGGGCGAGATCAGTATCACGTGACGATTACTGGTAAACCTGGTATTGAAAGGTTTATTCGCCTTATTGGAGCAGTAGGCGTAAAAAAACAGACCGCACTTTTAGAGATTGCAGAGCATTTAGAACATCGCTCAAACAATCCAAACTGTGATGTTATTCCGAAAGAAATTTGGCGAGCCTATGCTGTCCCCGCTATGCAAAGTACTGGCTTAACAAATCGTCAGATGCAAGCACAACTTGGAGTGTCCTACTGTGGAACGTCTTTGTATAAAAATAATCTCAGTCGAGAGAGAGCATACCGACTTGGTAAAATCGTCAATTCATCAGAAATTTTAAGTCTATCGACGAGTGATGTCTATTGGGACGACATTGTATCGATCGAACCGGAGGGAGACACTGAAGTGTACGATCTCACCGTTCCCGGTCATCACAACTTCGTTGCAGATAACATCATCGTCCACAACTCGATCGAACAAGACGCGGATTTAATCGTAATGTTGTATCGGGACGAATACTATTTTCCCGACACCCCCGATCGCGGAATCACCGAAATGATTATCGCCAAACACCGAAACGGGCCGACGGGGGTGGTCAAACTCCTCTTCGACCCGCAATATACCCGATTCCGCAACCTCGCCACCCCCAACCGTCCCATATCGGGAAGTTCGTTTACACCGCTTCCGCCCGGTTGAGAGGGGGAGATTTCCCCTCATCCCATCATTCCATCATCCCATCATTCCATCATTCCATCATCCCATCACCCCATCACCCCATCATCCCAGTCGAAACCGACCCCCTAAAATGGAAACACGCAATAGAGAAGGCGTCTGAGGAAAACTCATGAGCGAAAAATCTGCCGTTCTTGCAGGATTGATGGGGGTTTGCGTCGCCGACGCCCTAGGGATTCCCGTGGAGTTCACCACAAGAGCCGAACGGATGGACGATCCCGTGACGGATATGCGAGGGTATGGAACTTACAACCAACCGCCAGGAACTTGGTCGGATGACAGTTCCTTAACCCTCTGTTTGGCGGATGCGTTGTGTAGCGGCTTTTCCCTCGATGCGATCGCCGAGAAGTTCCGCCAGTGGTTTACCGCCGAAATTTGGACGCCTCACGGGGAAGTCTTCGACATTGGGGGAACGACGACACGAGCGATCGGTCGCTTGATGCGGGGAACGCCACCGACGGAATCGGGAGAAACCGGAGAACGCAGCAACGGAAACGGGTCGCTGATGCGGATTTTACCGATGGTGTACTATGTGGACTCGTGGAACACCCAAACGCTGCTCGATCGCGTCCATCAGGTTTCCGCCATTACCCACGCTCACCCTCGCAGTCAGATGGCTTGTGGGATGTATATCAGCATCGCCTCAGAAATCCTCGCGGGACAAGACCCCAAAACCGCTTACCAACAGGGGTTGCAAAAGGTGGAATCTCGTTACAGCCAACCGCCGTTTCAGGAGGAGCGATCGCACTTCGATCGAATCTGGAACGACATCGCTCGCCTGTCCGCCGACGACATCGCCTCCAACGGCTACGTCGTCCACAGCCTAGAAGCCGCCTTATGGTGTTTCCTCACCACCGACAATTACGCCGACGCCGTTCTCAAAGCCGTGAATTTGGGGAACGACACCGACACCATCGCCGCCATTACTGGAGGGTTAGCAGGGTTAACTTACGGCTTCGACGCCATTCCTCAAGCCTGGGTAGATCGACTCGCCCGCAAGCAGGACATCATCGACTTAGCGAAGCGGTTAGAGCGGGCGATCGAGAAGGACGTTTTTTCTTGACAAATTGAAACAAACTTTGCCTCAACATCTCGATAAACTATAAGTAAGGTCGCTCGATTGTTCGGTCTTGAAATGAGTGCGATCGCTTAAGAAGTGCAACAAAACAGTTCAATAAACTCCCGTAAAAAATTAAAATAAAAGCGTTTGAGCCTCCAGAGGAGTTAGTAAACATGAGCTTTAAAAAAATTCTCGTCGCCCTCGACGATTCGCCATCCGCCCCAAAAGTCTTTCATCACGCCTTGGATACAGCCGATCGCGAAGAAGCCGAACTGCTGATTTTCCACTGCACCACCATGCAGCGCGTCAGCGAAGCCGTTCCCTTAATGGGAACAGGAATCGGCATCGATATGTCGAGCAGCAAAATGATGTTTGAATTGCAACAGCAGCATCTCAAAAAAGAAACCGAACGAGTCGAAGAGATGATGAAAGGCTACCGCCAGCAAGCCGAAGAACGGGGCGTCAAAGTTAAAACCGAAAGTAAATTCGGCGATCCGGGGTCGTGGATTTGCGATGTGGCGCGAAGCTGGGACGCCGATTTAATCGTGTTAGGAAGACGGGGACATCGCGGGTTTAAAGAAGTCTTCCTCGGTAGCGTGAGCAATTACGTTTTGCACCAAGCATCTTGTTCAGTGATGGTGATTCAAGGACATTTACCGGAAGAGGAGGAAGAGAAGGAAACTTAGCGTTCGGAGTGGGTGGGGCTGAGCGATCGACAGCCAAGGTTGTCTTTGGGTACAACGTTTTCTCGACCCCACGCGAACTATCAGTAAATGCTTGGCAGGTGTCGATCGTATGCTGGAGATATAACGATATAACCCACATTCGGCACTTCAAATATGGATTCGTATTCCTTCCGTAGGCACTTGCTCGACGGGGTACTCGAATCCGATATCGTTCTCGCCTTCTACCATTGCGAACATCGCCAATACACCGACTTCGCCGTTGGCTAGAAGTGTTCCCGCCCATCGCGGTACACTGTTTCGAGCGTGTCGGGGCGTTCAGTTCTCCGCCGCACTCCTCGTACATCTCCCATCGTTCACTCGAATCAAGGCAATGCCTACGTTTCTCTTAGAAGTCGGAACCGAAGAACTCCCCGCCAGCTTTGTGGAAGGGGCGATCGCACAATGGCAAGAACGCATTCCCCCCAGTCTCGCCGAAGCCTTTATCGAACCGGAGGCGGTGGAAGTGTACGGAACACCCCGCCGTCTCGCGGTGGTTCTGCGGAACCTCCCCGACAAACAGCTCGATCGCACTGAAGATATCAAAGGCCCCCCAGTCAAAGCCGCCTACAAAGACGGACAACCCACAAAAGCCGCTGAAGGCTTCGCCCGCAAACAGCAAGTCTCCCTCGAGGATCTCGAAATTCGCGACACGGAAAAAGGCGAGTTCGTCTTCGTTCGCAAACAGATTCCCGGTCGTTCCACTGCTGACATCTTAAAAGAAGTCGTCCCCCAGTGGATCTTCAAACTGGAAGGAAAACGCTTCATGCGCTGGGGCGATGGCGACGTGCGCTTTCCCCGTCCGATTCGCTGGCTGGTTGCCCTCCTCGACGATATCGTGTTACCTCTCGAAGTCGTTAGCGGTTCCGAAACGACAACGAGCGATCGCCTGTCGGCGGGACATCGCGTGTTACATCCGGAACCCGTTGCGATCGACACCGCTTCCGACTACACCGACACCCTCCGTCAAGCCTACATCGAAGTCGATCCCGAACGGCGCAAAACGGCGATCGTCGAAGGAATCCACGCGGAAACCCAAAACCTGGGCGGCATCGCCGACATCCCCGCCGATTTGTTAGCTGAAGTGGTGCATCTGGTGGAATATCCCACCGCCGTCACCGGGAAATTTGACGATGACTTTCTCATTTTGCCCCCGGAAGTGATTACGACGGTGATGGTGTCTCACCAACGGTATTTTCCGGTTCTCAACGCCGAGAATCCCAAGGAACTGTTGCCCTATTTTATCACCATTTCTAACGGCGATCCGGCGAAATCCAGTATTATCGGCGCTGGCAACGAACGGGTGATTCGGGCGAGATTGGCAGACGGCGAGTTTTTCTATAAAGCTGATTGCGAGAAACCCCTCGAAACGATGGTGCCGAAGTTGGAATCGGTGACGTTTCAAGAGGATTTGGGAACCGTTAAAGATAAGGTCGATCGATTTACAAAAATTGGCGATCGAATCGCCGAAGAATTGCAAGTCTCCGACGCGGCAAAAACGAAAATCCGTCGCGCGGCGTACCTCTGCAAAGCCGATCTCGTCAGTCAGATGGTGTACGAGTTCCCCGAATTACAGGGAGTGATGGGGGAAAAATACGCCCTCGTCAGCGGCGAAGACGAAGAAGTGGCCAAAGCCATTTTCGAGCATTACCTTCCCCGTGGCGCGGAGGATATGTTACCGGGAACGCTCACCGGACAAGTGGTCGGTTTAGCCGATCGCATCGATACCCTGGTGAGTATTTTCGGCTTGGGAATGTTGCCGAGCGGTTCGTCCGATCCCTTTGCCTTGCGTCGGGCTGCCAATGCGGTAGTCAATATCATCTGGGCGGCGAATTTAGAATTGAATCTCGATCGCCTGTTACAAAGTGCAGTTTCGGACTTCCAACAAGCGCACCCCGACACTTCGCCGGAATTGCTGTCACAACTGCAAGAGTTCTTCTTACAACGGATTCAAACCCTGTTGCAAGACGACAAAGGCATCGATTACGATTTGGTTAATGCAGTATTGGGCGAGAGCGATCGCGAATACACGGAACGGGCATTAACGGATTTACTCGACGTGCGCGATCGAGCGGAATTTCTGCAAGCGATTCGCAACGACAACAGCCTCGAGACAATTTACGAAACCGTCAACCGTTCCGCCCGTCTCGCCACCAAGGGAGATCTCGACACGCAGCAACTCAACCCCGAACCCGTCATCAATCCCGAGTTGTTCGAGTCGCCCTCAGAACGGGCGTTTTACGAAGCGTTGGTGCAGTTGTTACCCCGAACCGAAGCCGCCCAGCAAGAGCGGAATTACCGCCAACTCGTCGAGGCGTTAGGGGAAATCGCCCCCACCGTCAGCGAGTTTTTCGACGGGGAAACCAGCGTGTTGGTGATGGCGGAGGATGACGCGGTGAAACGCAATCGCTTGAATCTGTTGGGGCTGTTGCGAAATCACGCTCGCGTTTTAGCAGATTTTGGCGCAATTGTCAAGGGCGCGTAAATCTTTGTATTCACAGAACTTGTATTAACAGAACCCCTTAACAGACCCCCGGAATCTCCAAGATTCCGGGGGTCTGTTCTTCGCTTTTTAAGTTAGTATTAATTTTGTAGTACAATATCTTTCAAAAATCGTATAATTACGACAGTCCGCTATTTTTAAGTCACCATGAGTGCAAAACAAACTAAAAAGTCATGGAGTCAGAACGTGGCCAGTTTAGGTGTTGATATGCTTGTCGATAATGGTTTGATTAAAAAAGAAGATTTTGAGCTGGCAACTGAAATCGTTGCCGAAGAAATATGGGTTCGTCTGACTATGGAAGATTATCCACCTATGACAGAAGACAGAACAACCTCTGATGACTGAAAATTGAGGATTTAGCGAGTGATTTGTTGGGAAGATCGCTGCTGATGACATCTTCTCAATTTCCTCCAACAATCTAGCAAGATCCCCGGCATCTCCAAGATGCCGGGGATCTTATACAGAAACCCCCGCCTCCCGCATCCACGCCTGAGTCTGCTTCAACGCCAACGCCACCGGAGGCTGAGATTCCCCCAACAGCGTCTCGTAAAAACGAATCCTAAAAATCGCCGTAGACGTATCGTTCACCGCCCATAACGTTCCCAAAACGTGCTGAAATATTCGTCGTTACTGGCGGTAATGTCCGTGATGCCCGTTTCGCAGGCAGACAGGGCAAGTGAACGACATTGCCGAAACCGCCGGCTGAAGATTTCCGGCAGCGTCAGGCATTCCGTGGAGTCGAACTCGCCGCGTCGGGAACGAATTCGGGAAACGCCGCGTTTCGGGGTGGCGGTTTCCGACAGCTTGGCATGGGCGAGAATTAAACCGGAAATGCGGGGATTGGCGAAGTCGAAAAAGCCGTAGAAGTGGGCGAAATGGGTGTCCTTGAACAGCGGGGCGGCTTCCTCAAAGGCGGCTTTGCTGGCGGTTTCTCCTTTTAATATCGTGGCGGGGTTGAAGGCGGTTTGAAAGACACCGATGGTATAAGATTGTGAGAATTGGTGTCAGAGTTACGATCCGACCATGCCAAAGGCTCATGTTATCGGTTTGGGAAAGTCAGGGATTGCTGCTGCTCAGTTGTTGAAACGCAAGGGTTGGACGGTGACGGTGAGCGATCGCGGAACCAGCGACAGCCTGCAACGCCAACAACAGCAACTCGCCCAGGATATCCCCGTTCGGTTGGGAACGAGTTTCGACCCCGATGGGAATACCGATTTAGCTTTACTGGTGGTTAGTCCTGGCGTTCCTTGGGATTTGCCCAATTTGGATCGATCGCGGGAACTGGGAATCGAAACCATCGGCGAAATGGAGTTGGCGTGGCGACATTTGCAAAGTTGCCCCTGGGTGGGGATTACGGGAACCAACGGGAAAACCACCACCACCGCCCTCACCGCCGCGATTTTCCAAGCCGCTGGATACAATGCCCCCGCTTGTGGCAATATTGGTAACGCCGCCTGTGAGTTGGTGTTGAGTCAAGCCAACGGGAAGCCGCATCTGGATTGGGTGGTTGCTGAAATCAGCAGCTATCAAATTGAGTCCTCCAATAGTATTACGCCTCGGATTGGTGTTTGGACGACGTTTACCGCCGATCACCTCAACCGCCACAAAACCCTCGAAAATTATTACAACATTAAAGCCAAACTCCTCAAGGCGTCGGAATTGCAAGTGTTCAACGGCGACGATCCTTATTTGCGAAGTGTGGCGTCGCAGTGGCCGAATGCTTGTTGGACGAGTACGAGGAACGAGGTAGACTTGAAGCCGTTTGCGTATCTCGATGGCGATGCGGTGATGGTGGAGGGGAAGAAAATTCTTTCGGTGTCGGCGTTGAATATGCCCGGTTCCCACAACTGCCAAAATCTGTTAATGTCCGTGGCAGCGGCTCGATTGGCGGGTATTGAGGCGGAAGCGATCGCTCATGCTATTGCTACATTTCCCGGCGTTCCTCACCGTTTGGAGGTGTTGGGAACTTGCGACGGCGTGCAGTTTGTCAACGACAGCAAGGCGACAAACTACGATGCGGCGTTGGTGGGGTTGGCGTCGGTGGCGTCTCCTGCGGTGTTGATTGCGGGAGGGGAAGCGAAGGAAGGGGATGCGATCGCCTGGTTGCAAAAGATTCGAGAGAAAGCGGCGTTCGTGTTACTCATCGGCGAGGCGGCGTCGCTGTTTGCTCAGAAACTCGACAGCGTGGGATACTCGAATTACGAGATTGTGGAAACCATGGAACGGGCGGTGGTTCGATCGAGAGAAATCGCCCTGAAATACGACGCTGCGACGGTGTTGTTGTCTCCGGCTTGTGCGAGTTTCGATCGGTTTCCGAATTTTGAGGTTCGGGGCGATCGATTCCGCCAGTTATGCCAGGAATTTTTAGAAGTCTGTTAGTTTTAAACTCTGTATTCTGCCGTGTCGAACTTCGCTTTTAACGCCAGTGGCTACCATCACGAAAAGTTCGACGGCTTAAATCGCTATACGGACGAGATTTTAAGGGATTTGGTCGGGGCGAACGGCGGTTCGCCCCGACCGTTCAGGATTTACACGGCCGATAAATTTTTAACTCGAAATTACGGAAATCTGGTTTCAAGCATTCCGTTTAAAAATATCGATAACAACGATTTCAAACATAATTTAACTCGGTTGATTTGGCATCAAACTTTATTGCCAATGTCGTTGATGAAACACAAAATAAATCTATTTTACTCGCCCGTACCGGAAGGAATGTTATTTCCGGTTTGTCCGCAAATCGTTACGGTTCACGACATTTTACCGATCGTCTTTCCCGAAAGCTATCCGAGAGTACAATATTATTTTCGATATATATTACCCCTAATTTTAATTCAATCCAAGGCAATTATAGCAATATCAGATAATACAAAAAAAGATATAGAAAGTCAATTCGACATCAAAAATAAGCCGATTCACGTTGTTTATCAAGGATATAAAAAAAGCATTTTCAATACAAGAAACAAAGATAGAGATAGAGAGATTCTCCAAAAATATTATTTAAAACCCTTTATTCTCTGCGTTGGTGAAACTCGTCCCTATAAAAACATACGCCGTCTCATGGAAGCCTTTTCTCGCGTCAAACTGCCCAATGTGGAGTTGGCGATCGTGGGAAAACTCAACAAACTCGATCGCGAAATTGTCGATTATCCCCGACACCTCGGAATTGGCAATCGCGTGAAATTTCTGGGGTTCGTTCCAGACGAGTCTCTGGCTGCGTTATATCGCAGTGCGATCGCCTTTGCCTTTCCCTCACTTTACGAAGGCTTCGGAATTCCGCTTCTAGAAGCGATGGCGTGCGGATGTCCCGTTATTGCGTCTCACGTCGCCTCAATTCCCGAAGTTTGCGGCGATGCAGCCGAATATGTCGATCCGTGGAGTGTCGAGAGTATCGCAACGGGAATTTACCGCGTCGCTACGGATGTCAGTTTACGATCGACCCTGCGAGAAGGGGGACTCGAGCGCGTAAAATTATTTAATACCCATCGTATGTTTGAGGAAATTATCGGAATTTTGCATCGATATTCAAGGTAAACCTTGACAGTAGGTTGGGTTGAACGCCGTGAAACCGAACGGCGAAATTTTGGAGGTTCGATCTCGAGTTTAATAAAAGTTGTGAAATCTTGGATTTGTCCATTTTAAAACAATAAAAAACGACTCGGTTGGCTGTTGGGTTTTGTTCCTCAATCCAACCTATAAATGAATCGATAAACAACATTAACAGGAAACGGTAAAATTGCTCGTCAACCTTTCGTTTTTAATGGAAAAACCCACCGGAATCAGCACTTATGCGCTGAACCTGGTGCCCCATTTACGAAATCTCGACCCCACTTTACTGGTAGCTCCTCCGTTTAAAAAATCGTACTTTTCAGAATTCAAACATTATTCAATTCCCGCCGGACAAACCCCAGAACAAGGCATTCGGGGACATATCAAACGGCTGTGGTGGACGCAGTTTGACTTTCCCAAAATTTACCGAAACCTGAAGTCAAATTTCCTGTTTTCTCCCATCACCGAAGCCCCGTTAGGCTGGAACGGACGCTACGCCGTGACCCTGTACGACGCGATTCCGCTGCGGTTTCCTAAGTGGTTTTCGCCCATGAGACTCTATCACCGCTATTACGTTCCCCAGGTGTTGAAACAGGCGCAAACAGTTATTTGTATTTCCGAATCCACGGCCAACGATGCTATGAAGTTTTACGACGTTCCCGCCTCCAAGTTGGTGTCGATTCCTCTGGGGTTCGATCGCACCCTCTATCGGTTTCTCGATCGACCCACCGGGAACTATTTCCTCTACGTCGGTCGTCACGATCCCTATAAAAACCTGCATCGCGCGATCGAAGCCTTCGCCAAACTTCCCCAATCCATCGATTGCGAATTTTGGATCGCCGGATCGTTCGATCGACGCTACACGCCGCAGTTACAAACCCAAGCCGTCGAATTGGGAGTGAGCGATCGGGTCAAATTTCTCGATTACGTCAAACGAGAAGATCTGCCGATTTTGACGAATCAAGCGATCGCCTTGGTGTTTCCCTCCCTCTGGGAAGGATTCGGCTTACCCGTTCTCGAAGCCATGGCCTGCGGCTGTCCCGTTATCGCCTCCAACCTGGCTTCAATTCCAGAAGTT
The DNA here is from genome assembly GCF_049974805.1 of Baaleninema sp. Taxonomy (NCBI): domain Bacteria; kingdom Bacillati; phylum Cyanobacteriota; class Cyanophyceae; order Oscillatoriales; family Oscillatoriaceae; genus Baaleninema; species Baaleninema sp. The sequence continues at coordinate 7,607 of NZ_JBNGCO010000090.1, read as the reverse complement.
GCCGGAAATGCCGCTCTCCTCGTCGATCCGTACAATAGCGAAGCCATGGCCGCTGCGATGGGTCAGGTGGCTGCAGATGACGGACTTCGATCGCAGCTGCGACAAGCCGGATTCGAGCGATCGCGTCAGTTTAGCTGGGAGAAAACCGGACGCGAAACCGCCCGTGTTTTGCAACAGTACGTGGATTGATACATCGGTCGATCGTCGATCGCAGCCTGTCGCAGCCAACCCCCGATTTTCTGGAAAAATCGGGAGGAAGTGCTATTCTCCTGTTGAGTGTGTTCTGTGTGGAGTGACTTGAATATGGTGATGTCTCCGGCTGTTCGACAACTTAACGGCTCGGTAACGGTTCGATCTCCGTTTGCCACGAGTCCCCTGTCGCTGCCCAAATCGCCCCTGTTCGGAACCGACGGTATCCGAGGCAAAGTCGGCGATTTACTCAACGCCCCCCTGGCCTTACAAGTAGGATTTTGGGCAGGACTCGCCCTCCGCCAACGCTACGGAACTGGGTCGATCGTCTTGGGACAAGATTCGCGCAACTCCAGCAGTATGCTGGCGGCAGCACTGTCAGCGGGATTAACCGCCGCCGGATTGGAAGTTTGGGATCTCGGCTTGTGTCCCACCCCTTGCGTCGCCTACCTCACCCACTGTTCCGAGGCCGTGGGTGGCGTCATGATTTCCGCCAGTCACAACCCCCCCGAAGACAACGGCATTAAATTTTTCGGCGCCGACGGCGTCAAACTCCCCAACGACGTACAACGCCAAATCGAAGAGGGAATCCGCGGCCAACTGCACTCCCCCGAAATTGACAGTTGGGGACATCACTACAACCGCCCCGAACTTGTCGGCGACTATCTCGCCTCCCTGCAAACTCCCCTCAATGGCGATCGCGACTTTTCCGGACTGCGCGTCGTCCTCGATTTAGCCTGGGGTGCCGCCACTCACGTCGCGCCCCAAGCCTTCCGCGAACTCGGCGCCGAGGTGATTTGTCTCCACGATCGACCCGACGGCGATCGCATCAACGTCAACTGCGGTTCGACCCATCTCGAAGGTCTGCAAGCGGCGGTTCTGGAACACAACGCCGATTTAGGATTTGCCTTCGACGGCGACGCCGATCGCGTGTTAGCGGTAGACGGAAGCGGACGCCCCATCGACGGCGACTATATCCTCTATCTTTGGGGTCAACACCTGCAACAATCCCAGCAACTCCCCGACAACCTCATCGTCTCCACCGTCATGGCGAACCTGGGATTTGAAAGAGCCTGGGAAAAACAAGGCGGAAAACTGCTGCGGACTCCCGTAGGCGATCGATACGTTCATGCCGAAATGCGCCGTACCGGATCGACATTAGGCGGCGAACAGTCGGGTCACGTCATTTGCAGTCACTACGGCGTCAGTGGCGACGGCTTGATGACAGCGTTACACCTGGCGGCGTTAGTCCGACGCAGCGGAATTTCGCTATCGGAATTAGTTGATAACAGCTTCCAAACCTACCCGCAACTGTTGAAAAACGTGCGCGTGGAAGACCGAGAGTTACGCCTGAACTGGCAAAATTGCGATCCTTTACAACAGGCGATCGAGCAGGCGAAAACGGCCATGGGAGATCTCGGCCGCGTGTTAGTTCGCGCCTCGGGAACCGAGCCAGTGATTCGCGTGATGGTGGAAGCCGTTAACGCCGAACTCGCCGATCGTTGGGCAGAAAATTTGGTGTTTGCCGTTCGCCAGCACTTGGCGTAATGGCAGCCTGAAACTTAACAATTCGCTTGACAATTCGCTTGAACATTTGGCTGTAAAACTCCCCCGTAGAGGAACGATCTGAAACGCCTTTACGGGGGGGATCGATCGCTTCAAATCCAATCGTTTGATCGTCTTTTTATTGTTTTTATGATATAATAATAAATTGTACTTTTTGAAATATCCACAGAATCGTCTCAGATCGGATTCAATCAGCAATGTCTTCGTTAACCTTCGCAGATATATTTTCTGGAATTGGTGGATTTCGCCTTTCACTCGAACAAGCAGGATTGAAATGTCTGTATTCTTGCGAAGCGAACGAATCCTGTCGCCAAGTCTATTTTGAAAATTTTGGCGATTATCCCGATGGCGACATTTCTGAAGTGGACTTTAGCCAAATTCCCGATGTGAACGTCGTCACAGCGGGGTTTCCCTGTCAACCGTTCAGCATCTGTGGAAAGCGTCGCGGTTTTTCGGACGAACGAGGAACCATATTTTTCTATTTATGCGAATTTTTAAAACAGAAGCAACCCGAAGTCATTATTTTAGAAAATGTCAAACATTTGCTTCACGTTGCCAAAGGTTCAAATTTTAAAGTCATTTTAAATACGCTTCAAAGCTTGGGGTATCTCGTTACCTATAAATTACTAAACGCTAAAGATTTCGGACTCCCTCAAAATAGAGAGCGAGTTTTTATTGTCGGTTCTAAGTATAAAAAATTCGATTTTTCTAAACTTCAAAAAATCGAACCCGTTCCCAATTTAAAAGATTTCTTAGACAACGAAGAAAATTTTGAATATTTATCTCCCGACGAATACACTCTCATTGAAAATCCCAAAAAACAGGATTCAGGACTGATTTTCGTCGGATATCGAAATAAGAGTATTTGGAAAACGGGAATTCGTCCGAATACCGAGCATTTATCGCGAGTCCATCGCCAACCTAATCGAATTTACTCCGTTGACGGCGTTCATCCCACGCTTCCGTCACAGGAATCTTCTGGACGTTTTTTTATCTATTTACCCGAGAAAAATAGAGTTCGGAAATTGACGTTGAAAGAATGTTATAAAATAATGGGTTTTCCGCAAGAGTTTAAAAAAAGCTCGGTTATGGGAGATGCGTATCGTCAAATTGGCAATTCCGTCGCCACAACGGTTGTCCGAGAACTGATTCGTGAAATCATACATCAAGAGATTTTTTGTCCGAGTTCGAGGTATCAACAAGATGCGCTGGTTAAACAATCCTTACCCCCGGTACAATTAACCATCCCTGGCTTATAATCATGAACCACGCTCAAAAACTGAAGGAGTTATATTTAACAGCGATCGCTCTCAAAAACGCTCAGTTAAAAAAATTAGAAGGTGGCTTACCTGAAGATATCCAAAAGCACATAGGCACGATGGCTGAAAAATCCCTATCTTCCAAAGCCGTTTATACAGTCTTAGTAACGCTTTTAATTCATAAAATTTTAAACCCAGAACAAGATATTCGATATCACCAGGAACAATTAGAAAATGGGTTTTCTGGTCGCACCATAGACACCAAGTATATTACACCCACTTTACGAAATTTAGAACTCCCAGCAATGGCCGAAAGTGGCTGGCTGACTCGCTCGCTCGAGCAACCGTATCCTTATACTTTGGATTATGAAGGTAAAATTGGGAATAAAAAGGTTAAAGTTGCTTTTTTAGAAATCGTAAATTACGTTCAAACCATCGATCGCGATGGCGCTGATACTATATTAGTGCTTTTACTCAATCAAGTTAAAACAATAAGCGATCGCGCCAAGAATATCGAAATTTTGCCGTTAAACAATCCCGAACGTTTGGATATTGACTCTCTCGTTGAAAGCCTTTCACTCCATTTCAACTGCAAGTATGGCGTTCGCGGTGCGTCTAAGTTACCTGTATTGGCATTTTACGCGATTTTCAGTGTGTTGCTGCAACAGCTTGAGCGATATCATGGCTGTACTTTGAAGGGTTTAGGAAGTCATACAGCATCGGATTTAAAATCTAAGACGGCGGGGGATATTGAAATTTTTGATGTGAATGGAAATTTGACAGAAGCCATTGAAATTAAACACAACAAACCGATCGATACCTCAGTAATCGCAATTGCTAGAGAGAAAATTTACAAATTTAATCCACGGCGCTATTGTATATTTTCTTACTATGATATCGACGATCGAAACATTAAAAATCAGACGAGAGAGATTGCCGTAAACCACGGCTGTCAAGTCATTGTAAATGGAATCATACCCACTCTCAAATATTATCTGAGGCTCATTTCTTCTTTGGACGATTTTGTACATCGATATTCCGATTTAGTTCAAAAATTTAGTTCAAAAAGACAAAGAAATTCAACTCATTCACAAACAAAAATGGCAGGAAATTATTGGCGACTTGAATCAACTGTGAATTGCGATCGAACCGCTAATTTCCACCTCAAATCCAGGCTGAATCTTAGTTCGCGCCTCGGGAACCGAGCCAGTGATTCGCGTGATGGTGGAAGCCGTTAACGCCGAACTCGCCGATCGTTGGGCAGAAAATTTGGTGTTTGCCGTTCGCCAGCACTTGGCGTAATGGCAGCCTGAAACTTAACAATTCGCTTGACAATTCGCTTGACAATTCCCTTGACCATTTAGCTGTAAAACTCCCCCGTAGAGGAACGATCTGAAACGCCTTTACGGGGGGTGCGTCATCTCCCATATTTCTAGGGTATATTTATTGTTTTGATGCTATAATAAAAAATTGTACTTTTTGAGTCGATCGCCAGATCGTCTCAGATCGAATTCAATCAAAAATGTCTTCGTTACTCCACTGCCGCCTCAACACTCTACCCTTTCTATCAATTATCAATTAAATCAACCTTCTACTAAGTTAAGTTAAAATTGACATCGATAAACCCTCAAAAGTGCTTTAATAGCCAGAAAGAGGGCCACATAATTAAGATGCCCCCAATTCAATAACATAAAAAATCAACAATGAACTTCACTCACAGGTTCAGAAAAATTGTCCCGGCTGCCATCAGGCTTCAGCTTAAAATTTGGAATCGACGATTTACAGACTGGCGAAGGGGTATCGATCGCAAACTTGCCAAAAACCGGATATTGAGTACATCAGAAATCCCCAAATTTAAAGCACAAATAAAACTATCTCAGCCAATTAAGAATACCAGTCATTCAGAGAACAAAAAACATAACTTAGCCAGAGCGATCGCCTGCCTCGAAAACCGATTAATTTATCCCGGTGAAATCTTTTCCTTTTGGCATTGGGTGGGGGAACCGAACCGGAAAAACGGCTATCGAGAAGGACGAGCGATCGTCAACGACAAACTGAAAACGAACGTAGGCGGCGGATTGTGTCAACTCTCAGGAATTATCTATTTTTTAATCCTGAAAGCGGGAATTCTGCCCCAAGAACGACACCCCCACTCCCAGGATATTTACACCGAAGAAACTCGTTTTACGCCTTTAGGTTCCGATGCAACAGTCGTATACGGCTATAAAGATTTGCGGTTTAAAAATACCTTAGCCATTCCCATTTGTTTTAAATTTGCATTATTGGATACTGAAATAACAGGGGCGTTATGTTCCGATGCTGAAATTAAAGAATGGAACGTGAAATTCAAGGTGAAAGAAATTAAAAAAGGTTTAAAGCAAGTAGAAACGATTCGATATTACGAGTCGATCGATCCCCCAGAACGAATTGATTTAACCCTATATCCAACGCGAATTCTATAAAACTCGCATATAAAATTCGCATAGAGGCAGCAAATTTTTCAGTTTAAAAAAGCAAATTTCCAAGAACCCAGTATCTCTAAGAGAACTTTTCCTCGTAAATTTCCGTCACCGAAAGCGTTAAGCCGACGGAATTTAACTTTAATAAATGGGTGCATCTCAGTTTTGCAACCCTCACCCTAAATCCCTCTCCCAACCTTGGGAGAGGGACTTGAAAACGGCTCCCCTTCTCCCAAGATTGGGAGAAGGGGTTGGGGGATGAGGGCATGAGAAATCGGGTAGATTGCCAAAGTGAGATGCTCCCTAATAAATCCTCTTTCTCAAAAATCGTTCGCGTCCAATTTCCCACCTCGTCGCGATGATAGAGTTCCCGGGATGTTTTTAACGGCTTCCCCAATAATCTGCAAATTTCGTAAAACTGCATCGTAAGTGCGATCGTCAGCTTGGAACTCTTGAAACGTCATGCCTTGAGTGTATCATCGCACTTTAGAGCAAGGGTTGAGAATATCATCTAGATAGAGTCGGATACTACGAGACACGGATTAACTCCTGTTCGACAGTTTCGCGAATTTGGGGTTTGAGGGCGCGTCGGCTGACGAGATCGACTTTTTTCCCGAGACAATCTTCGAGATAGAATTTCAAATCCATGTATCTGTCGAACGTGACCGACCCTTCAAATTCCACTAAAATATCCACATCGCTATCGGGTTGGGCGGTATCTCGCGCCACGGAACCGAAAATCGCCAGAGACTTCACGCCGAAATTTTCGATTTATGCTTGGTGTTGGGTTAGGATTTCGAGGGCTTGGTTGCGGTGCATTGGGAGAGAAACCGGGTTTTTCGGTGGGTTGGAACGGTTATCAATTATCGGCGGAGGAGTTGACGGAACACGCGCCAGAAACGACGAACTTGCTGTTTCAACCACTGCCAAAGGTTCCGTTTGGGCTGAGAGGGAGGCAGTGCGGCGGTTAAGGCTTGTATGGCGTTGTCGCAAAACTCGACGTCTGTTTGAAGTTCCATGCTTTGATACAACTCGCGGGCGTTGCGATAAGCACCGAGGGCATCGTCAACTCTGTCGATTTTGCTCAAAGCTTCTCCTAAGTTAGCCCAAGACATCGCTTGACTTTGAGGATTTCCTAAATCTTTTTTAATGGCGAGAGCCTTTTGATAACACTGAATGGCTTGCTGATAGTTTTCTAGATGCTGATAGGTTTCACCTAAATTGTTGAGAGATATTGCCTCGCCCCGGCGATCGCCGATTTCCCGTGAGATGTCTAACTGCTGCTGGTGGAACTCGATCGATCGTTGGAACTGCCCCAGGGAGTCGTAAGCAATGCCCAAACCGCCCAGGGAGATCGCCTCGCCCTGGCGATCGCCGATTTCCCGTGAGATGTCTAACTGCTGCTGGTGGAACTCGATCGATCGTGGGTACTGCCCCAGGGAGTCGTAAGCAATGCCCAAACTGGTTAACGCCGCACCAAATTTCCAGTTTTGACGATCGATCTCCGGCCAGTTTTCCACCAACTGACTGTACAATTCCACGAGGGTTGAATTGTAGCCCCTTAAATCCAAAAATCGATCTAAGCAATCAGAACTATAAGCATCATCGCGAAGCGTATAAAACGCCAACTCATACGCCCCCAACTGGCAATAATGATAAAAAATCTCCAAATACTCCCGCACATCATCGAGAGTTTCCCATTCCCCACGCAGTTTCACCCGACTTTGATAATAACCAATCGCTCGTTGATGCACCGCCGTCAGTTCCCCGGCTTTATGCTGCACATAAGCCAAAACCACCTGCTGAAAATCGTAAACCCGCGCTCCCTTCACCTCATCTTCCAACAGCCAAGACTGTCTCGCCAACTGTCGCAAATCCGCCGCCACTTCCCCCAGCGGTTTCTCCAACCCCGACACCGCCAACGCCACCTCCGCCTCAAACTCACCCCGCAACACACTCACCGAGTGCAACAGCATTTTCGCCGCCTCACTCAACCGCCCATAACTGGCATCCAACACCGCCACAATTCCCACTTCCGCCTGACGGTGCGTTCCGCGAACCTCGGGATGCGCCAACAACTCCAGGGTAAACGCATCAAATTTCCCTTGACAGATAACTCAAAGCGTGTAGGTTG
>NZ_JBNGCO010000089.1:6949-21475 GCF_049974805.1 Baaleninema sp. | reverse complement strand
GTGGACTTGCAGCCGTCGGGCAGACGGTCAAGATGCTTGGCGAGGGGTTAAGCGTCGGCTCCCCATAGACCCAAGAATCCCCACGCCGTGACAGCTGGGGAGTGTCAAGAATTGAGTCAACTATAAGCGTTCTCACAAAATCGGATGTAGGGTTTCCGGCGTATCGTCCTCCACCGGAGACACCTCCGCCAACTCCTCCGTCCGTCCCGACATCAACACCGCCGCTTCGTCCTCCACCGCCGACTCTAACGCCACGCGGTCTTCCTCCTCAGCAGACTGTTTCAACCCACTGGGGAGATGTTCCCCTTCCCCGTCGAGAACTTCGTCGAGGGGTTGTCCGTCTTCGATCGCCGGAAATACTTCTTCCTCCTCCGTCTCCGTCCCGTTTCCCGTCAACGTCGGTCGGTACAGATAGGGGAGTTCTTCCGGTGTGTCCGCGTCCGTGGGGTCGAGAAACACCGGATCGTCTTCAATGGCGGGAGGAAGGGTTTCTTTCGGGTTCTTCATAGACTTCGATCGCCTGTCCGTTGACCGATAACTTACAAAACTTAAAAAAATCTAAATTTGAGACTCTAATTTGACATTTTAGATATACTCGATACACAAATTAGAGATTCTTTGCCGTTTAATCGACTCAAACCGAGTCTATTGTATCTCGTTTTCAAAGTTTTTACGTTTTTCTTAAACAAACTGTAACGAAGGCGAGATCGACCGAGTGGGCGATCCCCGCGATCCTGTAAAGTTTTTTTCGATTCCGTTGACAAAAATAGGGAGTCGCGCCAGCGTAAAAGAGGTGAGACTCATTAGGGTTTTACGATGGAAATTCATAGCAGTCGCCAAGAGAATCTTTCTCCTCAAGAACAACGCGACCTTTCTGCACTTTCAGAACAAGCCAAACGCGCTTTAGAAGACGGCGTAATTTCGCGAGAGGAACGAGATGCGCTCGTGGCCGCCATTTATGCGGATGGCAAAGTTTCCGTAGAAGAATGCGCCATTTTTCGGGAAATTCAAGAGAAAATCTGGCAAGGCGAAATTCTTATTGCTGATTGACGGTTGTTGGTCCGAACACTTTACGAATTTCGGGGATATAGTCATCTACAATTTAGGTCAAATCGATGCAACGATCGATCCGAGGTCGAGAGGCGAACCCACGTTCGTCTCTCGCCTTTGATATTTCTCTAAACTTGAGGGAGGTTGCAGAATCGGTGCTGAAGGGGTTGGAGAACAGAAAGTGTTTCGAGACCGCGATCGACTAACTCTGGAAATTGTGACAGACTAACCGCGATCGCCTCAAAACAATCATAGGAAGTTTCCTGGCCATAACGCTCGGTCAAATACACCAAAAGTTCTAAGCAATATTCCGGAAAGCTTAACAAATCTGCAATACAAGCCAGTTTGAGTAAGTTTTGGGGTGTTTTAAGCGGATCTTCCTCGGGAAGCGCCACCAAATCTCTAAAGTAAAACCCTTCCCCCCACAACAGTTGTCCGGTATGGCGCACTGTGGATTTGACCGGACTCACCCTGCGTTCGCGGTGAGCCCGTCCCAAATCAAACAGGCTAAATCCCCGCTCTCTTAAATATACATCCACCTCCCCAAACAGGGGTTGTCCCACGTACAGAGAGTTGAACATGACTTCAACTTCCACCGCCAGGACAGTTTCTAATATTCGATCGGCACCTTGTAAAACCTTTAAATCTGCCCCTTGTACGTCAATTTGGAGAAAGTCAACGGTGTTGGCGTTTTCTGCTTTACAAAAGCGATCGAGTGTCGTGGTTTCGACTTCGAGGGTAAAGTCAACATCCATGACATCTAACAGTCCCGAAAACTGCTTCAGAAATTCAATATTTGGGGGATAAAGGGAGCTACACATGGGATTGCGCGTGACGTAGAGCGTTGCGCTTCCTTCAGTGTCGCTGAGGACGAGGGGAAGATGTTTTTCCGTCCAGGTGGCTTGGGGGTTGCGCTCGATCGCAGCGTTGGCGGCGTCGCAAGCGTCGGCGTCGGCGTCGAAGCCGTAAACGGTCAGATTTTCTCCAAAAAGGCTCCATCCTTGACTGGCGAAGTCCTCGTTGGCTTTCACTTGGCGCGAACCGACGCTACAGACGACCATGGGGAGGTCTCGCAACTGTCCGCTTTGTTGTAAGCTGGGAAGAAAGAACACCATGGGCGATCGCCCCCTTTCTTGAGTGGTCGGGTTTCCATATTTTTATCATATAAAACGGGCTTCAATTCCGCAAATTTAAGCATTATTATTTCGAGGTATATTAAGATTAAAAAGTTAGAATTTTTGCAAAATCAAAAGCATTTAAATATATAATAAAGCCAACGTCTTTTTCAGACGCGAGCGCGACCTGTCAAACTTGAGAAGTGCAAGTTCCTATGAGCCTCAAACTGCATATTGGTGGAAAAAAAGTCCGTGACGGCTGGAAAATTCTCGACATCGACGATCGCCCCGAAGTCGATATCCTCGGAAACGCCAGGGATTTAAGCCAATTCGAGACTAACTCCGTCGATGCCATCTACGCCAGTCACGTCCTCGAACACTTTCACCACAGCCTAGACAACGAACTCATCAATACCTTAGACGAATGGCATCGGGTGTTAAAAGTCGGCGGAAAACTCTTTATCAGCGTCCCCGACTTACAAACCCTCTGTTGGCTGTATCTCAATCCTAACCTGTTACCCGTCGAACGGCTGCATTTGATGCGAATTATCTTCGGCGGTCAAACCAACGAATTTGACGTGCATAAAGTCGGCTTCGATTTCGACCTTTTAGCCATGTATCTCGAAGAAGTCGGCTTTGAAGAATACGAACAGGTGATGGAATTCAATTTATTCGACGATTGCAGTAGTTTGCGAATTCTCGACACCTTAATTAGTTTGAATGTCATCGCCACCAAAACCAACCCTAACGAAGTGGAATCTACATCTGAAGAGGCGGAAGAATCCGAAGAGGCGGAAGAATTAGAAGAAACCTCTGACGAGGGCGAACCCGAGGAAAACGAAGATTAAAACCCGTCCACAAAGCGTTTCCACTGCCAGCGTCCGTTGCGGAACTGCCAGCGCAGTAACAGGTTACCAGAACTGCCGACGAGACTTGTGGGGAGATCGAGCGCCTGTCGCGGCGATATCGTTGCCAAAGCGATCGACTCTTCAATATCGCAAATTCCCCAATCCAGCAAATTCCTCGCCCCGTCGAGGAGCGATCGCGTGGTTCCAGCCAGCGTTCCCTCGAGCAAACGCGCCGTACCGTCCGTTACCTCAATTTCCCGCCTATCCCAAGGATATCTCCCATCAGGCAATCCCAACGGTGCCAAAGCGTCGCTGACGAGAAACGCACCCCGATCGAACTCCGCCGCCCTCAACAACACCCGTAACATCGTCGGACAAACGTGCTGTCCGTCAGCGATAAACCCGCAACGCACCCCCGAACGCACCATCGCCGCCCCCAGCAACCCCGGTTCTCGGTGGTGCAACCCCGGCATGGCGTTAAAAGCGTGCGTCACCATCGACGCCCCCGCCTCGAAAGCTCCGTTCGCCTGGGCTGCCGTCGCCAGAGAATGCCCCAAACTGACGACGATACCGCGATTTCTCAACAGTTCGATCGATTCCCCCGTCTCCTCCAACTCCGGGGCGAGGGTGACGATTTTTACGATGTCGGCAAAATCTCCCAACAATCGCTTGACATTTTTTGTCTTTAATGGTAATAAAAATTCTTCCGGATGCGCCCCTCGCTTGTGGCGATTCAGAAACGGCCCTTCGAGATGAACTCCGAGAATCTGGGCAGAGGGGGAATTAGGGGACTGCGAGGCGATAAACTCCGACAACACCGAGAGCGATCGAGCGATATTGTCCAGAGAAGTCGTCACCAACGTCGGTAAATAGCCGTCGATACCCGATTCCCACAAAAAGCGTCCAATTTTATCCAAAACGGGCTGATGATGGGGTTGCAGTTCCGGAAACGCCAACCCCAAGGCCCCGTTAATTTGCAAATCTACACCGCCGAGAGACAGCCAATCCCCAGCGAGATCGATCGCCTCAGAAGAGGGTTTCCCGTCCCACTGAGGGCGAATCGCCGTTACCGTATCGTCTTCGAGAGCGATCGACTGTAAACCCTCATATCCAGCGACGCGGGCGTTAATCAGAGTAGCAACCAGAGGAGAAACCATAACATTGGCGTTTGTTCGAGAACGGCTTACGATTTGACTGGAAAAATTACAAATTTACCGTTGATTCAACCACAAACGATGAGCGACCAACAAGCCCGCGTGGGCATCATCATGGGCAGCGATTCCGACTTACCGACCATGAAAGCAGCCCTCGAAACTTGCGAAGAATTTGACGTTCCCTGGGAAGTGGCGATCGTCTCCGCCCACCGCACCCCCGAACGCATGGTGAACTACGCCAAAACCGCCCACAAACGGGGGATAAAAGTCATTATTGCCGGAGCCGGAGGCGCAGCGCACCTACCGGGGATGGTGGCCTCGCTGACCCCCCTACCCGTCATCGGCGTTCCCGTCGCCACGCGACATCTGGGGGGATTAGATTCCCTCTATTCCATCGTACAGATGCCTCGGGGCATTCCCGTCGCCACCGTTGCCATCGGCAACGCCCAAAACGCCGGACTCCTCGCCGTGCAAATCCTGGGAGCGCACGAACCCGACTTACTCGATCGCGTACAAGCCTATCGCAACCAGCTATCTGAAACCGTTCTCGACAAACAAACCCGCCTCGACGAACTGGGCTATCAAGATTACTTAAAGCAAATGTAGCGATGCAATCGGCGAAAAAACCGACAAAAAGCGGCTTAAATCCTTCGATATTTAGGGATATTCGCGGCGGTTCCCGGGCAAATTGTAATTTGCTATACAGAACCAACCCGATGAGAATTGGTGGAATCAATGTGACTCGTTGGCATACACCTCAAGGGTAGTTCCTCTGGGAGCGTCGCGGCGACAGCAGTGTTAGACAGACTGGGATACAGTCCGAGCGTTCCCCGAGGTGTTGTTATTTCGAGCCGAGCCGTTCGCAACGGTTTATCCCTTGCGAATCGTTCGGCCTTCGATCGACCCCGCGTCGATCGATCGCATACCACCATTTCAAAGTCTAACAATGACCTCTGAGCTTACGCTAAGAAAACGCAATCGAGCCAAATCTCGCTCGAGTCGCGGTCTCGATCGCAACTCCCGATTTCGCAAAATACTCTCGCCGTTCAAGCGAATCCCCATTTACTGGCTCGCTTGTATTCCCCTGGCTGCCCTCATCGTCTCCGTGTGGGACTTGGCCGCAACCGCCGCCGATCCCCAGGCGATCGAAATCCCCGAAACCCTAGACGCCGAGTACGTGCAAGGGGTTTTAAACACCGTCTGGATTATCGTCGCTTCCGTCCTGGTGATTTTCATGAACGCCGGGTTCGGAATGCTCGAAACCGGACTCTGTCGCCAGAAAAACGCCGTTAACATCCTCTCCAAAAACTTAATCGTCTTTGCCCTAGCAACCATCGCCTACTGGGCTTTCGGATTTTCCTTCATGTACGGCGCCAACGGCGTCGGCTTCATCGGAATGGGAGGCTTCTTCCTCAGTAGCGGCGATCCCGCCACCTACGGACTCGATCCCTTCCCCGCCGGACTGCCGATTTCCGTCTCCTTCCTGTTCCAAGTAGCCTTTGCCGCCACCGCTGCCACCATCGTATCCGGGGCAGTCGCCGAACGGATTAAATACGATGCCTTCCTCATCTTCAGCCTGCTGCTAACAGGACTGTCTTACCCCATCTCCGGACACTGGGTTTGGGGCGGCGGTCTCCTGTCCTCCTTCGGTCCGGAAGGCGCTTGGTCCTTTGCCGACTTTGCCGGTTCGACCGTGGTTCACTCCGTCGGCGGTTGGGCAGCTCTCGTAGGAGCCGCGATACTCGGTCCGCGCATGGGTAAATACGAAGACGGCCAGCCCCGAGCCATGCCCGGTCACAACCTGAGTTTAGCCACCCTTGGATGCTTAATTCTGTGGATTGGCTGGTTTGGTTTCAACCCCGGTTCCGAACTCGCAGCAACGAGCAACATCTCCTACATCGCCGTCACCACCAACTTAGCCGCCGCAGCGGGTGGCGTCACCGGAACCTTAACCTCTTGGATTAAAGACGGCAAACCCGACTTGACCATGACCATCAACGGCATCCTGGCCGGTTTGGTGGCCATCACTGCCGGATGTAACGATATGCCCTACTGGGGGGCAGCCTTAACCGGTGCCATCGGCGGCATTCTCGTCGTGTTCTCCGTGTCTTTCTTCGATAGCGTCGCCAAAATCGACGACCCCGTCGGTGCGATTTCCGTTCACCTCGTCAACGGCGTATGGGGAACCCTAGCCGTCGGCATCTTCGGCACCGGGAACATCATCGCCCAAGCCATCGGCATCCTCACCATCGGCGGATTTACCGTCTTGATGAGCTTCATCTTCTGGTATGCCATCTCTGCCGTCGTCGGAGGCATTCGCGTCGGCGAAGAAGAAGAATTCAACGGCCTCGATATCGGCGAACACGGTATGGAAGCCTACAGCGGATTCGTCAAAGAAACCTCCTCCAGCGGCATCACCAGTTCCATGCCCCCTGGAATGTCCGGCGATCGCGGTTTGATGTAACCCCCGTTATCTCTACCCTTTAACCTCCTTTCCCTAAAATTGCCTAAAGAACCCTGGTATCTTCAAGATACCGGGGTTCTTTTACAGCGAACAGCCAACAGTGGGGACAGTTGGCAGTTTGTTGGCGTCGGTGCGTGACGCGGCAACCCCATTGACTTGACTTCGGCATGATTTTCTAGCCCGCGTCACGCACCCTACAACTGTTCGCTGTTCACTGCTCGCTGTTCGCGCTCCAAAGGTGTACGATCGAAACACACAGCATTTCGATAGAAGCCAGTGTCTAGAGACTCGACGCGCCTTCCCGCTTGGGCAATACTTTCCCTGGCCACCAACGGCGTGTTAATCGCGACGGTGAGCATCCTTCTCGCTCGAGAGGGGAATTGGTCGCCTGCGGTGCGAGCGGATGCCTCTGTCACCGTCGAAGCCACGCCGACGCCACAACCGACGCCTACGCCGGAAGTGGGCCAACGACAGCAACCGTCTTATCAAGATTGGGTCGCTATCCTTGAAAAAGAAGCCGACGCCATCGCCGCCGAACCCCCCGAAACCCTCTACGTTTTAGCCGGAGATTCCATTAGTTTGTGGTTCCCCAACGAACTGTTACCGTCGGGGGTCACGTGGCTCAATCAAAGCATTTCCGGAGAAGGCTCTGACGGACTCTACAATCGTCTCCCCCTCCTCGACGACACCGAACCCGAGAAAATCTTCATCAACATCGGCATTAACGATTTACTGCGGGGAATGGACGACGAAACCCTTTTGGAAAACCACCGCAAAATTATTAAAGATATTCGCTGGATTCACCCGGATACAGAAATCGTCGTTCAGTCGATTTTGCCCCACAGTGGCGAAAAGGCCACCTGGGAAGGTCGCGAGAAGTTACTCGAAATTCCCAATTCCCGCATTCGCCACCTCAACGCTCGTCTCGAAGCCATCGCCGAAGTGGAAGGGGCGAAATTCCTCGATTTATATCCCCTCTTCAGCGACGATGGCGGCCGGCTGCGAACCGACTACAGCACCGATGGACTTCACCTCAACCGTCGCGGTTACGAAATTTGGCGGACGGCACTGATCGTATTCGACAACGAGCGGTTGCAGGCGTCAGACTCGGTAGAATAGCAGAAAACTGACGATAAGCCACCCACCCCCAAATATGGATACGAAAGCCTTTAAACGATCGCTCCAGCAGTCCAACAACTACCACCGTCGCGGTTTCGGCCACGAAGCCGAAGTCGAGGGAATGCTGAAAACGGAGTATCAAAGCAGTCTCATCGGCGAAATTCGCGCCCATCAAAACACGCTCACGCGGGGTGACGTGACGGTTCGCCTCGCCGAAGCCTTCGGATTTTGCTGGGGCGTCGAGCGGGCCGTCGCCATTGCTTACGAAACCCGCAGCCACTTCCCCACCGAGCGCATTTGGATTACTAACGAGATTATTCACAACCCCGGCGTAAACCAGCGTTTGCGCGAGATGAACGTGGGCTTTATCGAAGTCGTGAACGGAGAAAAGGATTTTTCGGGCGTCCGCGAAGGCGAAGTGGTGATTTTACCCGCGTTTGGGGCGACGGTTCAGGAAATGCAGCTTCTCAACGATCGCGGCTGTACTATCGTCGATACTACTTGTCCTTGGGTGTCGAAGGTCTGGAACAGTGTTGAAAAGCACAAGAAACGCGATTACACTTCCATCGTTCACGGAAAGTACAAACACGAGGAAACCCTCGCTACCACCTCTTTCGCGGGCAAGTATTTGGTGGTGTTGAACCTCGACGAAGCCCAGTACGTGGCCGATTATATTCTCCATGGGGGCGATCGCGAGGAATTTTTCGAGAAGTTCCGCAACGCCCATTCAGAAGGCTTCGACCCCGATCGCGATCTCGATTGTATCGGTATCGCCAACCAAACCACCATGTTGAAAAGCGAAACTGAACAAATTGGCAAGTTGTTCGAGCGGACGATGCTGCAAAAGTACGGTCCGACGGAACTCAACCAACACTTTATGGCGTTTAACACTATTTGTGACGCCACCCAGGAACGTCAAGACGCTATGCTAGAGTTGGTGGAGGAAGACCTCGATTTGATTGTGGTCATTGGGGGCTTTAATTCCTCGAATACCACCCACTTACAGGAAATTGCCATCGAACGGGGGATTCCGTCCTATCACATCGATAGTGCCGATCGCATCGGCCCGGGAAACCGCATCGAACACAAACCGTTGGAACGGGATTTGGAGGTGACGGAAAATTGGCTTCCTGAAGGGAAACTCGTGGTGGGCGTCACTTCGGGAGCTTCGACGCCGGATAAGTCGGTTGAAGAGACCATCGACAAGATTTTTAAACTCAAAACTCCTGCGTTGGTTTAAGAAAAACCTGAGATTTTAGGGGGTTTTTCGATAAAATTCGAGTCGGTTCTCTCTCGATTTGAATCGACTCGAATTTTTGAATTATCTCAAAAAAAATTGGTTGTGTCATAAACTGTCGAGAACCCGGAAATAGGAAAATCGTGGACAGAGATAAAAGTTTCAAGATTTTTCTGGTATTTTAATACGGAATCTGTTCCCGATAAGTTAGGCTTCAAGAAGCTTTTACCACTCAGATTAGAAATTAGGATTCCGTATAATCTATAAAAAACTTATTTTAAAATACAAATAAAGAAAGATAAAAACCTAACAGCAAATATTTTTTAACAATGTATGTAAATTTTAAATTCATGATAAATTTCAATTCAAAATGTCAGTTTTTCATTTCCATGCAAAACTCTCTCTGTGGTAAAAAAGCTTAAAATCCTAGCTTTTTGGAAACAGATTCCGTATCGCGCGTTCGTTGTTTGAATTCCTATCAGAACCATGCAGAATAATATCTGGAACGATTCTCTTAAAATTGGTATACCCGAAATCGACCAGCAACACAAACAACTCATCGAACAAATGGGGTTGTTAGTGGAGGCGATGCGAGAAAACCAGGCCCACAGTGAAATCGCTCAGATTCTGAAGTTTTTAGAAAAATACATCGATCGACATTTTGGGTTTGAGGAACAGTGTATGGAATCCTATCGCTGTCCGGTAGCCTGTCAAAACAAAGAAGCTCACGCCAAGTTTATCAAGAACTTTCAAGAAATTAAAACCCAGTTCGATCGAGAAGGGTCGAGTTTGTCGTTAGTGTTGAAAGTCAATCAAAGTCTCCTCGATTGGTTTCTCAACCACATTCGTAAAATCGATACCCAACTGGCGCGATCGATGGTGTGCGATATTGACAAAAAACCCTCGTAGCCTCCCCGAAGGCTGCCAACGCGATCGAAAAGCATTAAGTTAAGTTAAGAAGCGTTCCTCGATCTCGATCGCCATGCAACCGACCGAACTCAACAACACCGTCGCCCTGGGCAACTCCAACCTCCACGTCAAACCCTTGGGGATTGGGGCGTGGTCTTGGGGCGATCGCTTTTTCTGGCAATACGGCAACGACTACGGCGAAGAACAAGTCCGACAAGCCTTCGACGCCGCCATCGAAGCCGGAATCACCTTCTTCGACACCGCCGAAGTCTACGGACAGGGGGAATCCGAACGACTCCTAGGCCAATTCGCCAAAACCTGCGACACCCCCATCCAAATCGCCACCAAATACGGACCGCTACCCTGGCGTTTCCGCAAATCCGACGTTTACGACGCCGTAACCGCCAGTCTCGAACGCCTGCAAACCGATTGCATCCCCCTCTACCAAGTCCACTGGCCTTTTACCTTCTTCATGTCTCAGGAAACCCTGATGGACGCCCTCGCCGACGAAGTGGAACGGGGTCGCCTCCTCGCTGTGGGAGTCAGCAACTACTCCGCCGACGAAATGCGTCTAGCCTACGACCTCCTCAACCGTCGCGGCGTTCCCCTGGCCGTCAACCAGGTTCGTTACTCCCTACTGTCGCGAAAAGTCGAAACCCAAGGCATCGTCGAAACCGCTAAAGCCCTCGGCGTGACCCTGTTAGCCTACAGTCCCCTCGCCCAGGGACTCCTGACGGGGAAATACACCCCCGAAAACAGCAGTCCCAGCGGCGGACGCCAACTCGATCCTAAGTTCCGTCCCGAGGGGTTGCGACGTATCGAACCCGTGACGTTGATGTTGGAACAGTTGGCGGAACGATACGCCAAAACCCCCGCCCAAATCGCCCTCAACTGGCTGATTGGTCAGGGGGGCGTAGTCCCCATTCCGGGGGCGAAAAATGCCGAACAAGCTCGACAAAATGCCGGGGCGTTGGGCTGGTCTCTCATCGCCGACGACCTGCAACGCCTCGAACAAGCGAGTCGTCCTTGGTTGTGATGATGGTGCGATCGGGATGATGGGATGATGGGATGATGAGGACAAGGAAGAAACCGTTACCTGTTCGCTGTAAAACACACCCCCTATCTTTTTGTCTTTCAATATTCATAGGATTTGATTTTTAAACATGAAAAAAGTACTGGTTACGGGTGCTACTGGACGCACGGGATCGATCGTTTTGAAAAAACTGCGCGATCGATCCGAAGAATTCGAGGCGATCGCATTGGCTCGGTCTCCTGAAAAAGCCCAAGACCGCTTTGGCACCACCGATGGCTTTATTTTCGGCGACATTCGCAACCCAAGCGATTTAGACGAGGCGTTGCAAGGCTGTCAGGCGTTGGTGATTCTTACGAGTGCTGTTCCTCAACCCCTTTCGCCGCCGCAACCGGGAGAACGCCCAGATATGGGATTCGCCCCCGGCGGAACGCCGGAAGAGGTGGACTATCGCGGTCAACTCAATCAAATTGATGCGGCGAAAAATGCAGGCGTCGAACATATCGTGTTAGTCGGTTCGATGGGCGGAACGGACGAAAATCACTTCCTTAACCGCATCGGAAACGGCAATATTTTGATTTGGAAACGCAAAGCTGAAGCCTATCTTATCGATTCCGGTATCGATTATACGATTATCCGAGCCGGGGGATTGTTGGACGAACCGGGGGGCGAACGTCAGCTTTTGGTGGGGAAAGACGACGCCCTTTTGAAAAATACGCCGGGTGATATTAAACCCTCGATTCCTCGGGCGGATGTGGCGGAATTGGTGGTTCGCGCTTTGTTGGAACCGACGGCTCGAAATAAAGCTTTCGATACGATTTCTAATCCCGATGGCGAGGTAACTCAGGATTTTGCCGCCTTATTCGCACAAACCACGCCGGGTTTGTGATGATGGGATAATGGGATGATGAGATGACGAAGGGATTCCTCAACTTAGCCTAGGAATCCCTTCGTCAAACGGCAATTTCAACAGTTTAAAATTCAGTAAAATGGGACAAAAAGAACATTTAATCGCCATGGCAGAAGATGAGGTTTTGGAATACAGTACCGAAGCCCGTAAAATCGAAAAACTGCGTCCGAAATTCGGTCTCGCCGTACCCTATCCCCAACAAGCCAAAGTACGGGAAGAAATCTTAGCCGACATACCCGATAACCTCCTGGCGAAACTCGTCGAAACCCAACGTCAAACCGTCGCCCTTCCTTTCTGGGGAATTGGCGGATTGGGGCTGTTACTGGGAATTTCTGGTGCGCAACCCCTCGATTTTATCGCCACCGTCGTCGGCTTCGCCGCAGCCTTCAACATCCAGAAATGGGGATTTCGACTCGAAGCTAAACGGTTGGCGGTGAAAACCCTCGATGCGATCGAATCCAACCTTCAAGCCGAAAGACAAAAAACCAAACCCTAACTCCCTCTGTGTCCTCTGTGTCTCTGTGGTGAATTTCAAAACCCTTAAAAGACGAATCTCAAATCAAAAAGTTCCCTAAAATTGAGGGTTTCTCCTCTCCCAAAAAGCGGAATCGATCGCGATAAAATAGAAAATGCCGAAATCCCATTTCACCGATGATTCCCCTATCCCGTCACAGCCTATCCCTTCTCCTGCTTCTCGGAAGTCTCTGGGGGTTAAGCAGTTGTAATTCCAAAGAACCCACCTCCACCGCCACCGAACCCCCCGTTTCCGACAACGTTTCCCAACCCGTCCAATCCCCCGATTCCGATTGGCTTCGCTTAATTCCGCCCATCGATTGTACCTTGGGCGAAGACTGTTTTACCATGTTATATGTCGATCGCGACCCCACTCCCAACGCCGTCGATTTCGGTTGCGGACGCCAAACTTACGACGGTCATAAAGGAACGGATTTCGCAATTTCTGACGAAGCGGTAATGGAAGACGGCGTCGCCGTTTTAGCCGCCGCAGACGGGACTGTTTTACGGTTGCGAGATGGGGAGATCGATCGACGCTTAGAAACCGCTGAAGATATCGCCGAAGTGGAAGAATCGGGGAAAGAATGCGGAAACGGAATGGTTATTGACCACGGTGACGGTTGGGAAACTCAATATTGTCATTTGAAACAAGGAAGCATCGCCGTCCAACCGGGACAAACCATCCAGCAAGGTGAAGTTTTGGGAGAAGTTGGACTTTCTGGAAAAACTACGTTTCCCCACGTTCATATTACGGTACGCTATCAGGGAGAAGTTATCGATCCCTTTGTCGGCGTTTCTGAAGAAACCGGATGCAACGTCACCCGTCGTCCCCTGTGGGAAAATACGTTAGACTACGAACCGACGGGAATTCTCAGGGCTGGGTTTTCTTCAGAACAAATTACGCTCGATCGACTTTGGCAAGGAGACTATAAAAAAACGAGTTTCTCTGGCGAGATTCCCTTAATTTTCTTCTGGATTCACGGTTACGGACTTCTTGAGGGAGATGTGGAACACTTCCGACTTCTCGATCCTCAAGGAACTGTCATCACCGATTACGAACAAACCGCCGCATCCTCTCAGAAAACTTGGGCCAATGGCGTCGGGAAACGAGACACCGCCGACCGTCCGATTTTATCGGGAACTTGGCGAGGGGAGTATCAGTTAATTCGCGATGGGGAAGTTATTGCGGAATTGGAACGGGAAATTGAAGTGCGTTAATGGGTAGAGTGACATTGTTCGCCAATCCAGTTCAGGTAATCCCTAGACCCCTTAATAATGGGAACGGCGATAATTTCGGGTACGTCGTAGCTGTGGAGTTGGCGAATTCGGGATTCGAGGCGATCGAATTGCGTTAAATTGGTTTTGATAATCAGTTGCCATTCTTCCTCGTCTTCGATGTTACCCTGCCAGCTGTAGATCGATCGCACGGGAGTTAGCGAGACGCAGGCGGCGAGATGTTCTTCGACGAGGCTTTTGGCGATCGCTTTGGCTTCCTCGGCGGAAGAGGCGGTGATGAGAACGATTCCGTAGTTAGTCATTACAGGTTCTATATATATAGATAGGACACTGTGAATATCCTAAAACGTCAGGAGGTTGGAAGATGACCGAGGTTTTTGAAGGTGGATGTCATTGCGGCGCAGTTCGGTTTCGTATACAGGTGGACGAACGGAAAGCGATCGATTGCAACTGTTCGATTTGTACGAAAAAAGGATTTCTCCATCTCATCGTTCCGCCGGAACGGTTTACTTTGCTTCGCGGTGAAGATGCGTTGGCGACGTATCGGTTTAATACGGGGGTGGCGAAACACCTGTTTTGTAAGACTTGCGGGATTCACCCGTTTTATCGTCCCCGTTCTCATCCCCATTGCTACGATGTCAATCTGCGGTGTTTGGATGGGGAGGTTTTAGGGGAGTTTGCGATCGAACCCTTTGATGGGAAGCATTGGGAAGACAATGTGGCGAAAATTCAAAACCCTTAATTTCCGATCTCGCGGCGTTGAATAAAAAATCAAGCGTATGGGCGAATTACC
The DNA here is from genome assembly GCF_049974805.1 of Baaleninema sp. NCBI lineage: Bacteria > Bacillati > Cyanobacteriota > Cyanophyceae > Oscillatoriales > Oscillatoriaceae > Baaleninema > Baaleninema sp. The sequence goes on along the minus strand of NZ_JBNGCO010000089.1, from coordinate 7,097 downwards.
CCTTACGGCTTCTATCTTCAGTTTAACGCCCCGAAACCGAAACGTCAACCTTTTCGATCGACCGATTTTTAAAAGGTCTTCACCACAGACATCCGAACCCTTTGATGGGAAGCATTGGGAAGACAATGTGGCGAAAATTCAAAACCCT
>NZ_JBNGCO010000089.1:0-6849 GCF_049974805.1 Baaleninema sp. | reverse complement strand
AACCGAAACGTCAACCTTTTCGATCGACCGATTTTTAAAAGGTCTTCACCACAGAGACATGGAGAACACAGAGAAGGGTTTTGTCGGATATCCCCTCATTTTCCCGATTTCCATCCCCCAAAGAGGTCGATTTTTGGGGAAATTCAGTCAACACCGAGAGATTTTTTGGGAAAATTTTACAGGTTCGATCGAGATGTTATCCGCCGAAACCCTTGATATATCTAGGTTTTGATTTTTTAAGCAACCTTTGAGACAGATTTTCACTCATAACACGCTATTTTTAAATTAACAGTTGGAAGCGAAAACGTCAAGGGTTTCTCCTAACAAAAATCCCAAAAACGAAGCCAATCTCCAAAACACTTTCACTCTCAACTCTCCACGCCAACCTCTCAATTACCAAAAGGTTTCTTCTTCCCGAAACGAAAGCGTTGGGTAAGAAATTCCCATCTCAGACAAGGCGGCTTTGGCGCGTCGAATCAAATCGGTTTTATACAGAAACTCGTCTCGCGCGTCGATGGGATAGCATTTGAGTTTGAAATGGGTTCCCCAGGGGCTTTCTTCGATAATCACTAAAATCGGGAAGTCGATTTGGGTGTACTTGCTGGTTTGGGCAGTTCGTTCGAGGATTTTGCGGACGCGATCGATCTCGATATCGTGGGCGAAGTAAAAATCCACAACCGTTTGAGCTTCCACGTTCCCCTTATTAGCGTTGACGATCGCATCCGTCCAGATTTTATTGTGGGGAATCGACACGATATCGTCGTTGGGGGTGCGAATGCGGATGCCCCGCAAACCGTAATTGATGATTTCCCCGTATTGGTTTCCAATCGTGACGCGATCGCCCACCTGATAGGGACTTTCAAACAACGCGATAATTCCCGCAATCACCGAACTGGCATAGTCTTTAAAGGCAAATCCCAAAGCGACGGCGACCGTTCCGGTAATGGCGATGAGGTTGTTGGCCGAAAAGTCGAGAAACAACCCCAGCAAAACGACAATTGCCAATCCTAAAACAAAAGCTTGCCAAAACGGGAGCGATTGGGCGATGGCTAATCGGAAACGCAGGGGAACTTTTTCTGCCAACCACCGCACGAATTTATCGATCGCCACAGTACTGAAATAGGCGATGGCGACAATGGCGATCGCCTGAACCAGTTTTAGGGCGGTAATCTCTTTAAAAATTTCGGCGGCGTCGTTGGCAGCGTTTCCGTTACTTTGCGCCAGCCAAAACAGAGGAGAACTCAACCCGGTCACGATTTCAAGTCTCCGATGCGAAATTGATTGTTACTTAAATCTCGATATAACCGGGGATAGTGGGCGGGTTCGAGTTCCCACAATTCCTCCTGTTGTCGAATTAAAGAAGAAGATTGCAGCCGACGCACTCGTTGAAACACTTCGAGGGGGGTATCTCCGAGAGTTTTGGCTAAGTCTTCGACGCTGGTTTTTCGATGTAAACCCAGGGAATAGAGAAGAAATCGATCGTCTTTCGTTAAAAGGGGAAGTTCGGGAAGTTGGGGACGTTCGGCGAAAATCCCCGCTTCTCCTTCGAGGTGGTGGAGCGATCGCAGCCACAAATTCGCCGCCACCGCCGCACTTCCGAGCGACAGTTCGGCGAGACGGTGGAAATAGGATTTTTCGGGTTTCGAGTTCCAGAAGTCCTCTTCGAGTTCGCCGTTTTCAAAATTTCCATTTTCCGGTTCTTTTTCAAACTGACAATCGGCGAGGTGACAAACGGGAGACAACCAGATTTTTAACTCTTCCGGGGAAAGAGGCGGTAAGGCGACGGGTTCGGGAAAACTCACCGACAGATTACAAATACGATCGAGATAGTTCCAAGCCCATCGATCGCATCCCATCAACCAAAATCGCGATCGATCGCGCAAGACGTATTCCTGTAAAACGTCGATACTGTCCAATCCATCAACGCAGCGTAAAAAACAGCGACTCAAATCGGGAATCACCATAACGAGATTGCGATCGATCGAACCCATAAACTCCGATTCCACCGTTTGACGAAGTTGTTCGATTGTCGCCGAAACATCGTGGGGAGAAATCACCTCAGTTACCGTTTTAATCAGTAAAACCCCATCGTATCCCCAAGAGAAAAGCGTATTTTCCAAAAGTCGCGGCAAGACTTCAACAGGAGATCCCAAAACCGCCAGTCCGTTGGGAGCCGTTTCGTCCTGTTGCCACTGTTTCAACCGCTGCGAAAGGATCGATCGCACCTCCTCACAATAAGGATTAGGCGAATCCAGTTCCAGAAGGCGATCGATCAGCTTTTGACGAAGCGTAAAATTCAAAGGAATTCGATCGGCATCAGAAAACTTCGCTTCCAACTCAGCAGCCTGTTCCTTTAATTTCGCCTGAGCCTTGGGAAACCACGATCGCACGCGAGCCAAAAAATTGCCGATTTGGACTTCCATTTATCCCCGTCTGACAACTTGCGTAGCGGTGGCTTGTTCCGTGGGAACCACTAACACCTCACTAATATTGACGTGGGGCGGACGACTCGCACAAAATAAAACAATATCCGCGATATCCTCTGGCGTTAACGGCGTCAAATTTTCATAAACCTTTTTCGCCCGTTCCCTATCCCCATGAAATCGCACATCACTAAACTCCGTTTCCACCAAACCCGGATCGATTTCGCTGACGCGAACCGAACTTCCCAATAAATCCTGTTTCAACCCTTGCGTAATCGCGCGAACCGCTGCCTTCGAGGCACAATAAACATTCCCGTTAGGATAAGCATGTCGTCCGGCGATCGAACCGATATTAATAATATGTCCGCCATCGCGTTCCACCATTCCCGGCGCCACCGCGCGAGTCACATAAAGCAATCCCTTCACGTTGGCGTCAATCATCTCTTCCCAATCGTCGATATCCCCCTCCTGAAGCTTGTCCAGTCCTCGACTCAATCCAGCATTATTAATTAAAATGTCGATATCTTTCCAATTTTCGGGTAACGCAGCCAGAGTTTCCGCCACTTGTTGGCGATCGCGAACGTCCAGTTTCAGGAGACGAACATCAGTTCCATGATGTCGGTGTAAATCGGCGGCGAGGGTTTCGAGTCGATCGAAGCGACGGGCTGCTAAAATCAGTTTGGCACCCGCTTCCGCAAAGAATTTCGCACAAGACGCTCCGATTCCGCTGCTGGCTCCCGTAATTAATACGATTCGATCTTTGACAGACCCCATCACAGATCCTTTCACGTTTCGACTTTCTCAGTTTAGGACATTTTTTTCGAGAAACCGTTGCCAGAAATAGGGTTTTTGAAGGAAATCCGTTTTTGACGCTCTCTCAAAACCTCAAAAAAATCGGCGCCCAAGAAAAGATTGACATTTCCGGTTCGACGAGCTAAACTGAAACTAGAAGCCATGGGCTGAACCTGAATATACGCTTGATTTTTTATTCAACGCCTCCCCAGAGAAAATCAAGACTTTTCCCAATTTGAGTTTCCCACTTGAGAGATTCCAAATTTCTGGAGATTTCCCCAACTCGAAACATCCCAGACGGGAGCAATTTCTCCATTTCCCATGCGGGAAACTGAGTTTCTCCAAAAAACGGTGTCAGACTCTCTCAAAACCTTAAAAAAAATCGGCGCCCAAGAAAAGATTGACATTTCCGGTTCGACGAGCTAAACTGAAACTAGAAGCCATGGGCTGAACCTGAATATACGCTTGATTTTTTATTCAACGCCTCCCCAGAGAAAATCAAGACTTTTCCCAATTTGAGTTTCCCACTTGAGAGATTCCAAATTTCTGGAGATTTCCCCAACTCGAAACATCCCAGACGGGAGCAATTTCTCCATTTCCCATGCGGGAAACTGAGTTTCTCCAAAAAACGGTGTCAGACTCTCTCAAAACCTTAAAAAAAATCGGCGCCCAAGAAAAGATTGACATTTCCGGTTCGACGAGCTAAACTGAAACTAGAAGCCATGGGCTGAACCTGAATATACGCTTGATTTTTTATTCAACGCCTCCCCAGAGAAAATCAAGACTTTTCCAATTTCCCCCGAGACCCCTAGAATTTCCAAGATTCTGGGGGTCTTGCGAATCGTAACCCCACACAGCCAATCCCGTCGAAGTGAGAGAAGATGCAAAACGCGACGAGCATTGATGCTAGGATTTGGACTTACGCGATCGCAAAATCAAGGCTGTGCGACAGACTGTAACCCTACCCGAAATCGAACTATCCTATCTCGAATGGGGCGTTTCCGGAAACGAACCCGTCTTATTGCTACACGGACTCGCAGACCATGCGGGGGTGTGGTCGAATTGCGGCGAATCCCTTTCCTCAGCCTATCACGTCGTCGCCCCAGACTTGCGGGGACACGGCAACAGTAGCAAACCCAAAACCGGATATCGATCGATCGATATTATCCGAGACTTACAGCATTTAATGCAACATTTCGGCTGGAATTCCGCTCACATTGTCGGACATTCGTGGATGGGAAAAGTGGTGCCAAAGTGGGCAACCTTACACCCCGAACAGTTTAACACTGCCGTACTCGTCGATCCCTTTTTCATCGGCAAACTTCCCGAATTGTTTCGCCTTACCTTTCCCTTCCTTTACCGCGTGTTACCCTTTCTCAAAGGCATGGGACCCTTTGAAACCTACGACGCCGCCGTAGAACGAGCCAAAACCCTAAAACAGTATCGCGGCTGGAGTGCCTTACAACAGAACGCCTTCAAAGAAAGTATCGAAGAAAAACCCAACGGAACTTGGGGCAGTAAATTCACCGAAGACGCCAGAGACGGCGTATTTGAAGACGTAATGTTAGTGTCAGGATTGACCCAAGAAATCGACGTTCCGACCCTGTTCGTCAAACCCCTCGAAGGACTCAACCGAACCGCCTTTCAACTGAAGCCCTACCGTCGATATTTAAAAAAACTAGAAATCCGGGAAGTTCCCGGCAATCACTGGGCGTTTTTAGTCGAACCCGAAGCTTTTAGCGTCACCCTTTTAGAGTATTTCAAACAACACCCAGTTTCCCCGTAAAATCATTGTAAATTTATCATCAATTGAATCGATCGCATGAAATTTTCACTCCCTCGACAACGATTTTACCAAGAAATCAACCGAGACGACGATAACATCGACTTAGCCGTCGCCGCCTTGTGCATCGCCTGGGAAGAATATCCCGAACTCGACATCGAGAAATATCTCAACACCTTAGACACAATGGCATCAGAAGCCGCCAAAAAACTGCCCGCCGAACGCTATCCCATGCGGGTGATTAAAGCCCTCAACGAATATCTATTTGACGACTTAGGATTTCAAGGCGATCGAGACGATTATTACAATCCCCAAAACAGCTATCTCAACGATGTCATCGACAGACGGTTAGGAATTCCCATCAGTTTATCTTTAGTCTATTTAGAAATTGCCAAACGCCTCGATTTTCCGATGGTAGGCATCGGAATGCCGGGACATTTCATCATCCGCCCCAACTTTGAAGACGCGGGAATTTTCATCGATGTCTTTAACGGCGGCGAAGTAATGTTTCCCGAAGATTGCGAAAACCGCCTGCGTCAAGTGTACGGACAACCAATTCGATTTCGTCCCGAATTTCTCGAACCCATTAGTTCGCGACTGTTCCTCGTGCGGATGCTAACGAACTTAAAAGCCGTATATATTTCCAAACAGGAAATGTCCAAAGCCTTAAGTGCGATCGAGCGAATTTTGCTATTAAATCCCGATTCCATCATGGAACTACGCGATCGCGGACTCTTGTACTACCAAGCCGGACGGTCAGTCGAAGCCACCCAAGACTTAGAACGTTACCTCGAAATGCGTCCCAACGCCCCCGACGCCTCCACCATTCAACAGTTACTAAAAAAACTCGATCGATAACAACTTTATCTTAAAAAATCCAGGGTATTTATCTGCCTAAAATACCCCGACCGTCCTCGGGGCGAACCGCCGTTCGCCCCGACCCCCAATCCCGTTAACCGCTCCCTTTCTCCACTAAAATAGTGAATCGCTCACATTAACAGAGGAAGACCAAATGGAGGCGAAACCGGAAAACTTGCAACAGCTTAAAGATAAAGTGGCAGTCGTCACTGGCGGGTCTCGGGGAATCGGAAAAGCCACCGCCCTCGCCTTAGCCGCAGAAGGGGCGAACGTAGTCGTCAACTACGCCAGTTCCAGTACCGCCGCCGACGAAGTGGTGAAAACCATTCAAGAAATGGGAGGCGAAGCGGTGGCCGTCCAAGCAGACGTATCCAACGCCGAACAAGTGGACGCCTTAGTGAAAGCCACCACCGAAAAATGGGGCAAAATTGACGTTTGGGTGAACAACGCCGGAATCACCCGCGATACCCTGTTGCTGCGGATGAAACCCCAAGACTGGCAGGTGGTTATCGATTTAAACTTAACGGGGGTGTTTCTCTGCACCCGAGCCGTCAGTAAACTGATGTTGAAGAAGAAAACCGGCCGCATCATCAACATCGCCTCCGTCGCCGGACAGATGGGGAACCCCGGACAAGCCAACTACAGTGCAGCCAAAGCCGGCGTCATCGGATTTACCAAAACCGTGGCCAAAGAGTTAGCCAGTCGCGGCGTCACAGTAAACGCCGTTGCACCCGGATTCATCGAAACGGACATGACCGAAGGCTTAGCCGCTGACGAAATCCTCAAAGCGATTCCTTTGGGACGGTATGGAAAAGCCGAAGAAGTGGCGGGATTGATTCGCTTCCTGGCGGCGGACCCGGCGGCGGCGTACATCACCGGACAAACCTTTAACGTCGATGGCGGAATGGTGATGGCGTAATTCTCCGCAATCGGAGGAAGTCACTGACCCCGCGCTAAAGCGACGGGGCTTGGGAGCAGCCAGGTTCCCGTAGT
>NZ_JBNGCO010000088.1:0-21579 GCF_049974805.1 Baaleninema sp. | reverse complement strand
ACAGCAGAGAACGCAATCTCCCCGGTTTCTTGAATCTGGGGAATCCATGTCCTCTTTCCCACATCGAGACAAAGGCTTTCTCTAAACGTCGTAAAACCTGTTGCAGCATTTGAGCATTAGCTGCACCTAGCTTAGGATAGGCTTTTCGAGCTTGGGTTAAGGCTTTGCATTGGCTTGAAAAGCTGGGTCGGGGCGCGTCGGGGGGAATAATGTACTCACCTCGAAGAGAGCATCGGTCGATGAGACAGGCTCTCGACTTGTACCAGTCTTTGCGCTCTGCTAAAGCATAGTTCCAGACCCGACGAGAGGTTTCTAGCCATTCGTCATAGGTCTGTTGCTGCTGTTGGGTGGGCGCAAGCTTGTACTGATACGTGAGGTTAATCATCACCTAAAAACGGCATAACCTGTTTTTAGACTAGCAAAGATCGTTGAAATATGCAATCAAAAAGTCGCCCTAGAAGGGCGAGGCTCTAACCCCAAAATTTTCGGTAGAGTTAGCTCTCTGGCCATGAGACGGTCTCGCACTGGACTCCTAACGCTCTGTGTCTTGGGTTTGCTGGGATGTACGGAACCCACCACTTCCGCCTCGTCCACCGCCTCTACCCCCGACATCGCACCGACGGTAACGCCAACACCTACAGCCACCCCCAGAAGTACTCCCGATCCTTGGCAACAGGGACTCGATACGGCGATGGGGGCGGCTACGTTCGCGCGATCGGCACAATCGGAGTCAGACTGGCAACTGGTGGCGAGTCAGTGGCAACGAGCGATCGAGCTTCTGAAAACTGTTCCTGAAACGCATCCCCACGGCGACAAAGCCCAGGAAAAAATTACTCAATACCAACAAAATCTCGCCATCGCCCAACAGAACGCCGAACGCGCCGCCAACCCCTCAACCCCGATTCCCCGGACAGTGCAACAGCCGTCTCAGTCGTCGTCTCAAACTGCCTCGACGCCTTCGATTCCGGCTAAACTCGCCCTCGCCCGTCATCTCAAAGCGATCGAGGCGAGAGTGTACGAGACGTACTGGTGTCCTGTCTGTCGCTACCAAAAAGAGCAGTTCGGCGCATCGGCGTATGAGGAAATTACCCGCATTGAGTGCGATCCTCGAGGCGAAAACCCACAACCGCAACTCTGCGCCCGCAAAGGTATTCAAGCCTATCCGACTTGGGAAATTAACGGACGCCTCTATCGGGGCGGTTATTCTTTAGATAGACTTGCGGATTTATCGGGATACGAGGGATCTCGTAATTTTTAACCTATTCTTTAACGGTTTTCGATACGCTTTTTCACAGCTAAATCTATGTCTTCTCAACGCGAACCGCTGAAGTACAGATATTTGGTGAAATTTTTTCGACGCTACGGTGTCGTTTTCGCTTTGACGCTGGCGATCGCACTCCTCGCCGCTGTCATCGGACAAACGAACCTTCTCCATTCTTTGGAAACTCTGGCTTTCGACATTGGGATAGGTTATCACGACTGGTACGCCCGACAATCGCTCGATCGCGCCTGGGTTTTGCTTCCCCTGTCGTTTCTCGGCGGCTTAGTCGTCAGCATTTCCCCCTGCGTCCTCGGCTTACTCCCCGTCAACCTCAGCTACATCGGAACGCGAGACATTACCTCTGGTTGGGAAGCTTTCAAAAAAGCCACGGGGTTCGTTCTGGGCGTCGTGACGATGTTGAGTCTCTTCGGACTGTTTTCCGCGTTTGGGGCGGCGGTGTTGATTCAATACGCTGGATTCGTGCGGGTGGGGGTGGGGGCGATCGTTATCCTCATGGCGTTGAGTTTGATGGGCGTCGTCCGGTTGCCCCTGCCCCAAACTTCCGCTAAACTGCCCATCTCGGGTTCGTTTGGTGTCGGCTTAACTTTTGCCCTGGTGAGTTCCCCCTGTAGCAGTCCGGTGATGTTTGCAGTCCTGGCTGCGGGGGCGGAAACGGGATCTCCCGTCTTGGGGGCGTTGGCCATGGCGTCTTTCGCCCTGGGCTTTTCGGCGATTGTCTTTTTCGCGAGTTTGTTCGCCGGACTCGCCAAGCAAACGCGGGCGTTGTTGCCCTATTCGGGGGCGATCGTTAAGTTTGCCAGCGTGGTGTTGTTGGTCTTAGGCGCGTTTTATTCGATCGATGGTCTCTGGTGGATTGCCGCTTGGGTTTCTACAAATTAAAAGAGCTATTGACAAAACTGTAAACATATGATATTAGGCGCCACTTAAACGGACTTCGGCCACATTTTCCGGCCGCGTCACGCACCCTTGTATGCGATCGGTGGGGCGGTGCGTGAGGCGGTAATACGATATCGGCCTGACTTCGGCCACATTTTCCGGCCGCGTCACGCACCCTACCTCTCCTCGTTTTCACCCAAAAACTACCAAACCCCACTGGAGAACCGGGGTATAATGAGGGAACTCTGAGGCGTCATTCCGTCTCGACCCGCAGTCTTTGAGGTTCGGCTTCGATCGTGGAACTTTCTTGTAAAAGTGAATACGCGCTATTGGCCTTAATCGAACTCGCCGCCCACCATGCTAAAGGGGAACCGTTGCAAATTCGGCAGATCGCCAGCCAACAAAACATCCCCGATCGCTACCTCGAACAGCTTTTAGCGACCTTGCGACGGGGGGGACTGGTTCGGTCTCAACGGGGAGCGAAAGGCGGCTATCTCTTGGCGCGGGAACCGTGGAAAATCACGCTTCTCGAAGCCCTCGAATGTATCGAAGGTACTAACAGCCAAAAAGCTCAAACCAGCGATCGACCCCAAACCGTCGAAAGCGATATCGTGCGAGAGATGTGGCAAGAAGTTCGCGATCGCGCCCAGGGAGTGTTACAAAAATACACGCTTCAGGATCTCAAAGACCAGCGAGATGCGCGACATCAAGTCAATATCATGTATTACATCTGAGGCGCTCGTTCCCCGATAGCGGACGCGCGATCGCAGTACTCGACCTAACCCTCGAATTTTTTGCAATCCTAACAACTTATGAAAATCGCCAACAATATCACCGAACTCGTCGGACATACCCCCCTGGTTCAACTCAACCGGATACCTCAAGCTGAAGGCTGTGTCGCCCGTCTCGTGATGAAACTCGAAGGGATGAACCCGGCCGCGTCGGTGAAAGACCGCATCGGCGTCAACATGATTAACGTCGCCGAACGAGAAGGGCGCATCACTCCCGGCCAAACAATTCTCGTGGAACCCACCTCGGGAAATACCGGAATTGCTTTGGCCATGGTGGCCGCCGCCAGGGGATACAAGCTGATTTTAACCATGCCCGACACCATGAGCGTGGAACGCCGCGCCATGTTACGCGCTTTTGGCGCCCAATTGGAACTGACTCCCGGCGTTGAAGGAATGCGCGGGGCGATCGCTCGCGCTTCGGAAATCGCCGAAAATACGGAAAACGCCTATATGTTGCAGCAGTTCCAAAATCCGGCGAACCCGGAAATCCACCGCAAAACCACCGCCGAAGAAATTTGGAACGATACGGACGGTCATGTTGATATCCTCATCGCTGGGGTGGGAACGGGCGGAACCCTTACCGGAATCTCCCAGGCGTTGAAAAAACGCAAACCTTCGTTTCAAGCCATCGCCGTCGAACCCTCCAACAGTCCGGTGTTGTCCGGCGGAAAACCGGGACCCCATAAAATCCAAGGAATCGGGGCCGGTTTCGTTCCGGAAGTTCTCGATACCAACCTCATCGATGAAGTGGTGTCCGTCTCCGACGAAGAAGCGATCGCCTACGGCCGCCGTCTGGCTGCTGAAGAAGGCTTGCTGTCGGGGATTTCCACGGGGGCGGCCTTGTGCGCGGCCTTGCACGTCGGCCAGCGTCCGGAAAATGAAGGTAAACTGATCGTGGTCGTGCAACCGAGCTTCGGCGAACGCTATTTGAGTACGCCGCTGTTCCAAGACCCGCAACTGACGATGGAAGCTGTGTTGACGTAAGTTTTGACGTAAGTTTTGACGCGATCGCCCGTGAGAAACGAGCCAAACCATTACGAGGTTTTAAAGGTCGATCGGTCTGCAACCCAGGCCGAAATCAAACAGGCTTACCGTCGTTTGGTGAAGCTGTTCCATCCCGATCGCAATCCCGATCGCTCGGCCAAAGAGGCGATCGTGCAGATTAACGCAGCTTACGAGGTTCTCGGCGATCGATCGTCCCGTCAATCCTACGATCGACGCCGAGACGCCACCACTGCGAGATCGACCCGTCACGCGCGATCGAAAACCGCGTCCACCTCCACCGCCAACCCTCGCACCGCCCGTAAAACCTCCCGCAGCGCCGACGAATTGGTGGCGTTTTGGCTGCAACGAGTCTATCGTCCCATCGACTTTGAACTCGATCGCATCCTCGAAGCCCTCGACCCGCAAATCGACGAACTCTCCGCCGACCCCTTCGACGACGAGTTGATGGAGAATTTCGCGGTGTATTTAAGTCAGTGTCGCGTGTTTCTCGATCGCGCTCAAAACGTCTTTCGATCGACCCCCAACCCCTCCTCCCTCGCTGGAGTCGCCGCCGATATCTACCACTGTCTCAACCAAGTCCACGACGGCCTCGAAGAATTAGAATACTTCACCCTCAACTACGACGATCGCCATCTCCACGTCGGCCGCGAACTCTTCCGCATGGCCCGAGGCTTACAAGAAGACGCCTACAGTCGAATCCAGCATATTTTGTAAAAACATATTTTGTACGAAACCCCGTCGGAAATTTCTGATTCGAGTTTCCTAGTTGTTCGAGTCTTTCCAGTTGACGAAACGCCGGAAAACCCCACCCAACCCAAAAATCGGCAGCGTTACAATGAAACTTGTCGCGTCAAACGAAAAACGATGCCGAAATTTCTCGTAACTTGGCTGCTAACAGCCCTAGCACTCGTCATCACGGCCTATATCGTCCCCGGCTTGACACTCACAGGCTTCACCGCCGCACTCATCGCCGCCGTGATTCTCGGATTAGTCAACGCCGTCGTGCGTCCGATTTTAATCCTGCTGACCTTGCCGATTACAATACTCTCGCTGGGACTGTTCCTGTTCGTGATTAACGCCATCGGCATTTGGCTCGTGGGCTATTTTACCGCTGGCTTTACCGTGAACGGATTCCTTCCAGCACTGGTGGGGTCGATCGTCTTGTCGATCGTAACGAGTATTCTCAACAGCCTCGCCGGACGGGAAGTCGAAAACAGTTAAAACATTTAGATGAGCGAAAATTCCCTTCGAGATCTCGATCGCCAGCTTGTGGAACTGCTGGGAAAACGTATCGCGTTATTAGGGCGATCGCACCCTAACGAACTCACCCCAGACTCGACAATCGAACCGTCGGAACTCCAAAAGGCTGGGGTTCCGGCTTTTGTTTGGCAAGATGTCGTCAGTGGTTGCACCGCTGCCTTAGCCCGTTCTCCCCTCTCCGTTGAAGGCGAACCCTCCCGTCGCATCGCCATCGTCGGCGGAAAAGGGATGATGGGGCGGTTTTTCCAAAACCGCTTCGAGGCCGCCGGCCACGAAGTTCGTCTGTTGGGACGGACGGATTGGGACGATGCAAAAACTTTACTCGGCGATGTCGATTTAGCCTTAATTTCGGTACCGATCGATCGCACCCTGGACGTAGTACGCGACACGGCGAAATATCTCCCCCCCACCGCCGTTTTAGCCGACATCACCAGCATTAAAACCCCCATCGTGGAAGTCATGTTAGCCGCCCACAGCGGCCCGGTGGTAGGCTTGCACCCCATGTTCGGACCCGGCGTCGAATCCTTCCTCTCCCAAAAAGTCGCCATCTGTCCCGGTCGAGACCCGCAGGCGTCGCAGTGGTTAATCGACTTAATGGACCGAGACGGCGGCGATTTGGTCTACTGCACGCCGGAAGAACACGATCGCATGATGGTGACGATTCAAGCAATTCGCCATTTCTCCACCTTCGGCTTGGGGGTCTTTCTGGCCGAGGAAAACATCGATATCGGCCGCAGTTTAGACCTCTCGAGTCCCATCTACCGCATGGGTATCGATACGGTGAGTCGCCTCTTCGGTCAAGACGCCTCTCTCTACGCCGATATCATGTTAGCCAACGCCGAACGCCGGGAATCGATCGCCCGTTTAGCTGAAACTTTTACCCGATTGGCGCAACTCGTCCAAGCCCAAGACCGCGAAGGACTCATCGAAGCGTTTCACCAAGCCACCAGTACCTTCGGCGACGAAACGGAACGGGCGGTTCGCGAGAGCGATCGACTCATCAACGCCATGAGCGTCCTCTTAGCCGCCGATCGCGTCCTACAGCGGCAAACGCCACCGCAATGAGATGATGGGGATAACGGCTCGATCGAGCCAAATCACCGTACATTGCAACTCGTAACTCTTACATGGAAGCGAACTGGCAAACCGCGAAAACCTACGAAGATATCCTCTATCACAAAAGCGACGGTATCGCCAAAATCACGATTAACCGTCCCCACAAACGCAACGCCTTTCGACCGAAAACCATCGTCGAACTGTACGACGCCTTCGCCGACGCCCGAGAAGATACCCAAATCGGCGTGGTGTTGTTAACCGGTGCCGGCCCCCACACGGACGGGAAATATGCCTTTTGTTCCGGCGGCGACCAAAGCGTTCGGGGAAAAGCGGGGTATGTGGACGACGAAGGTATCCCCCGCTTGAACGTTTTGGACTTACAACGGCTGATTCGATCGATGCCCAAGGTGGTCATCGCCTTGGTAGCGGGATATGCCATCGGCGGCGGCCACGTCCTTCACGTGGTTTGCGACCTCACCATCGCCGCCGAGAACGCCATTTTCGGACAAACCGGCCCGAAAGTGGGCAGTTTTGACGGCGGGTTTGGGGCGAGTTATTTAGCCCGCATCGTCGGTCAGAAAAAAGCCCGCGAAATTTGGTTTCTCTGTCGCCAATACGACGCGCAGCAGGCGTTAGAGATGGGATTGGTCAATACTGTGGTTCCCGTTGAGGAGTTGGAAACCGAAGGCGTAACCTGGGCCCGGGAAATTTTGCAAAAAAGCCCCATTGCCATTCGCTGCCTCAAAGCTGCCTTTAATGCCGACTGCGACGGACAAGCGGGCTTGCAAGAACTCGCCGGAAACGCGACGTTACTCTATTACATGACGGAGGAAGGTGCCGAAGGCAAACAAGCCTTTTTGGAAAAACGATCCCCCGACTTTCGCCAGTATCCCTGGCTTCCTTAGCTGGCAAACCTTTGAATGGCGATCGCCGCGATCGCTCTCAGCCTGCCTCTGGGGTTTGAGACTCCTTTCCCCTCCAGCCTGTTTCAGCCTGGAGGGGTCGATTCGATCGGGGTGCTGGTTAAGTCTGTTCGCTGCGATCGATTCCACCAACGGCGATCGTGCTGGCTACTCCAGAATACCCAGACTCAGGTGAAATTTAAACCCTGAAATTAAACGGCCGTTTTCACCGTTTCCGACCGGACGGGACGTTTTTCCTCGTGAATGATATCGTGTAGTGCTGCTTCATGAGACACGATCGAAATCGATTTTTCCAGATACTCCCAAGAGGGTGCAAACGGTGGAAATCCTAGCGAACAGGCTTTCCATCCACCACAAACGGGAGCGCCAAGCTGTTGGCACTGTCCTCCTCGACGCCCTTCGGGGGTGTAGTATCGGCAAGACCGACAGGTTGAAATCGGGCAGCTTTGAGGTTTCATAGAAGTTCTTTAAAATTCTGAACTCTTTTATTACTCTTAATTGTAGATCGATCCTTATTTCTCGATCCCAAAGAAAATATAAAATTTAGTCGTTTTACGTTGTTTGATTAAGTTTTGATACTTTTAATGAATTATCTGTAACAAAAGACGGTATAGAGGAATACATTAAGCTAAAACGGTAGAAAAACAGCGGGGATCGAGTTGAAAGTGTTTTCAGATTTTCAAAAGTTTCGGGATTAGAGGGGCGATCGATGGAGGTATTTTACATTCCTTAACATCGTAGCGAGATAAAGTCCCTCGGCTCGAGAAAGCTAAGAGTCCCTAAATTGCCCCCCAGATTCACCAAAAGAACGAGAGGCGCACAAAGCACAGACCGACCATCGTTGTAACTCCCCTGGCGGTGTCGGACAGTGACATTGAGGACAGAGGGGGAGTCCGTCGGTGCGATCGCCGAGACGTTGGGCCCACCCTTGAAACGCTTCTCGGGGAGTTTTCGCCGAAGGACGGGGCGATCGCTGCGGCCGCGACGGCAACGCCGAAGGAGACCACAGGCTTGGATGCTGAGACAAATCGAATTGAGGCGCCGGATCGGGCTTTTCTTGGTGGCGATGCCACAAGGCTGGCGAAAAGCGGATATCCGTCAGCGGCGGCGACAAGCGAGCGTTAAGGGACGCCAGTAACCTCCTGCGCTTAAACTGCAACTGCTGCGCCCAGACCGGCGTGGCCACCGCCACCTGTAACACCTGACGAGACAGGCGTACCGGGCGACTGTAGCGGGCGATGGCGTCCCCGGCGACCTCCGCCCACAGGCGATCGATCTCGTCGAGTTGTCCTTGTTCCGGGGACTGAGACAGCCCAGAAAGCGACCTTAAAATGCGATCGATCGATTCAAAACTCATAAATTTTCAATCTCTCTCCTCACTCCCTAAAAGTCTCTAGCGATCGCCTGAAAAATACCTTCAAGCGTCTCTTTTCTTTCAAATTTCTTCACAAAGCCTGTCCTCCTGTTCCCGACCCGAACTCTGGACGGAGGCGAAGGTTAGGATTAAACTAATCACAAAACAATTCGGACGACTATATCCGTTTGTTACACATCCGTTTGTTCCACCGTCGCGATCGAGAGAAAGGCTGGAGTCGAAATTCATGCGTCAACTGTCCTCTACGAAATCTGCCCCCGTCACAGCCAAGTCCTCATTAAATCCAGCTTTGCAGATGGCTTTGGGGAGTTTGGACGTTCGGCTCGACAACGAACTCGAACGATATCGCCTCGCCGCCAAACGCCTGAAATCCACAGCCTCTCGAACGCCGAGTTCGCCTCCTACCGTGAAAATCGTCGAAGGCCGGCTCGCACCGCCGCCCCCCTCGAACGCCCCCGCCTCCGAAACCGCCTCAGACGACAGCCCCTCGAGTTCGACGCCCCTTCCCGAACAGGTAGAACTTCCCGCCGCTGACGCATCCAACGACGCGCCCAACCTCGCCGCCGACGTTGCCCCCAGCAGCATTCCGCCTCAAGACTATCTCGAATCCTCCGAAAAACTGCTCGACAGCCAAATCGAACCCGTTTCCGAACCCTCCGAGGATCGATCGCACAAAAGTCTCATGACCCCGTTAGGCGTCGGGTCGATTTTACTGTTTCTAGCCGCCAGCGCCACCTTGGGTTACGTCCTGGCCAACCCAAACAGCTTAGACCGCTTGGGTCTCGACAAACTCCTCGGTCGCGAAACCACCGGCCAAACCGACACCGATACCGCACCCCCCGACGCTTCCGACAGCGAAACCACAGCCGAAACCCAACCCCGCGTACCTAGCTCCCCCGATTTAGCCTCCGAAGAATTCGTCGAACTCGACTTAAACACCCTCAGCGGTCTCGATCCCAAAGTAGACGCCCCCGTTCCGCCTCCGGTGGCCGCAAGTCCCAGCCCTCAAACCTCACAACAAGGCTCTCAAGCCCAGGACACGACGCCCCAAGAAAACACCCTCGACAACATTTCTGCCTTACTCGCGCCTAAATCCAATCCTCCCGCTACTGACGAAACCGAAGAAAGTTCCACGACAACGGAAGAAACAACCGCAGAAGCAGAGGCAGAGACGGCCGAAGCCCGTCCCGAACCCGCGATTTCGCGCAACGATGACTATTACGGCTTTTACTTCGTTCTCGTCGATTACGACGGTAACGCAGCTACCCTCGATCGCGTCCGAGAAGTCGTTCCCGATGCCTATTTACGGGAATTCCCCAGCGGTACGAAAGTCCAAGTCGCTGCCTTAGACGATCGCCCCAGTGCTGAAGACTTCGCCGACGCCCTAGAACAAGACGGCATTTCCGCCGAAGTCTGGGCAGACCGGGAACAGTGAACAGTCAACAGTCAACAGTCAACAGTTCCTCCCCCTCTCCCCATCTCCCAATGGGGCGCTGACTGGTTAAACTGGAAAGAGGAGCGAGTGTCTTCAGTTGTCAACCGCCAGAAGGAAATAGAGAGTTATGGGACTATTCGACCGCATTAGCCGCGTTGTGAGAGCGAACCTCAACGATCTGGTGAACAAGGCGGAAGATCCAGAAAAAATTCTGGAGCAATCGATTATCGATATGCAGGAAGATTTGGTGCAACTACGCCAAGCCGTCGCCAAATCGATCGCCCAGCAAAAGCGAACGCAACAACAGTACAACCAGGCGCAAAGCCAAGCCAACCAATGGCAAAGCCGCGCGCAACTGGCACTGCAAAAAGGTGATGAAAACCTCGCTCGCGAGGCGCTCGTCCGTAAAAAGTCTCACGCCGAAACGGCAACGACGCTGAAAACGCAACTGGATACGCAGTCGCAACAAGTCGAAACCCTCAAGCGCAGCTTGGTTCAGCTCGAAAGCAAGATTTCCGAAGCCAAAACCAAGAAAAATATGCTCAAGGCTCGGATTCAAGCTGCCAAAGCCCAAGAGCAACTGCAAACCACCATGGGTTCGATTAACACCAGCAGTGCGATGGGTGCCTTCGATCGAATGGAGGAAAAAGTCCTCGAGGCCGAAGCGCGATCGCAAGCCGCAGGGGAACTCGCCGGCGCCGATCTCGAAAGTCAGTTCGCGATGCTCGAATCCGGTAGCGACGTGGACGACGAACTCGCCGCCATGAAAGCTCAGATTGCAGGAGCTGAAGAACCCAAACAACTGCCGGAAGGAGAAACTCCGGCGGCGTCTTCGGCAGAAGTGGACGACGAACTCGAAAAACTGCGGAAAGAGTTAGACAACCTCTAGGATGGTCTGTACGGCCTTCACTGCACCGCTGTTGTAACTGAGTCAGGGAAACCCAGTCGGGATCGATCGAGCGCGATCGAACGTGCGAGGTTTCCCTTTTGTTTGTCGTTGTCCTCCTCGAAGACGGCTCGTCGCCGTCAGTCGTTCGTATCTGGCGAACCCTCGCAGAACTTTAACGTCGAGACAGTATCGGTTTACACTGTGTTTTTGAACGCACGTTTCAACTCGCGATCGTTAAAGTCAGTCGATTCTTTCAATCATGAGTAGCCCTGTTACGATTACCGATTCCCAATTCGAGGCTGAAGTCGTTCAGTCCGAAACCCCTGTGTTAGCCTACTTTTGGGCGACCTGGTGCGGTCCTTGTCGGTTAGTGTCGCCGTCGATCGACTGGGCGGCGGCCGAATATGCCGATCGCCTGAAAGTGGTCAAATTGGAAGTCGATGCCAACCCCGACACCGTAAAAGAGTATAAAGTCGAAGGGGTTCCCGCCCTGCGATTTTTTAAAAACGGACAGCTCGTCGAGTCCCGAGAAGGGGCGATTACCAAACCCAAACTCGGCGAACTGATCGACTCGGTTGTCAGTTAACCCGGTCGTTTTTTCTGTCTCTGGCCCCTCTACCTTCTCATGGTTCACTTCGCCCAACGCCTTAACCCTCTCCGCGCCAACGTTTTCGCCGATATGGATCGCGCCAAAGCCAAAGCGCGATCGCTGGGGCGAGACCTCATCGATTTGTCTCTGGGATCGTCAGATTTGCCCGCAGCGGACTTCGTTCTCGACGAAATCGCGCGATCGCTTCGCGATCCCAGTACCCATCAATACCTGCTGTTTCACGGAACGCGACCGTTTCGCGAAGCCGCCGCCGCCTGGTACACCCGCAAATACGGCATTGACGTCGATCCGGAAACGGAAGTTCTGCCCCTAATCGGTTCTCAAGAGGGAACGGCGCACCTTCCCCTGGCAATTCTGAATCCGGGGGATTACGCCTTACTCCAAGACCCCGGCTATCCCTCCCATTGCGGCGGGGTATATTTGGCCAGCGGGCGAATTTATCCCATGGCCTTACGAGAGGAAAATCAGTTTCTACCGGATTTCGAGGCGATTCCGTCTGAGGTTTTAGACCGGGCGCGAATGATGGTTTTGAGTTATCCTCACAACCCGACCACGGCGGTGGCGTCGATCGACTTTTTCAAACGGGCGGTACAGTTTTGCCAGAAACAGGACATCGTGTTGGTTCACGATTTCCCCTATGCCGATTTAGTTTTCGAGGGCGATGCGCCGCCTTCAGTATTGCAAGCCGATCCCGAAAAACAGGTTTCGATCGAATTCTTTACGCTGTCCAAGTCTTACAATATGGGCGGATTTCGCGTCGGTTACGCCATCGGCAACGCCGAACTGATCTTAGCCTTGCGCCAACTCAAATCCGCCATCGATTTCAACCAGTATCGAGGAATTTTCAACGGTGCGATGGCAGCCCTCCAGGGCGATACAACCGTTGTCACCCATACCGCAGAAACCTTCCGCAAACGTCGAGATGCTTTTGTCGAAGCCTTACAGGGCATCGGTTGGAACGTTCCCAAACCTCGGGCGACGATGTACGTTTGGGCGAAACTGCCCGAACCCTGGCAGAATCATTCCATTGAATTCTGTACCCAGCTCGTCGAAGAAACGGGAGTCGCCGCC
Source organism: Baaleninema sp. (assembly GCF_049974805.1). Lineage (NCBI taxonomy): Bacteria > Bacillati > Cyanobacteriota > Cyanophyceae > Oscillatoriales > Oscillatoriaceae > Baaleninema > Baaleninema sp. Next base: position 9,006 of record NZ_JBNGCO010000088.1, on the reverse strand, counting down.
TCTCCGGGGGCGGGATTTGGCGAAGGCGGCGAAGGCTACGTTCGATTTGCCTTAGTTCACGAGCCGAGGGTTTTGCAAGAAGCCGTCGATCGTATTTCCGTGTTTTTACGGAAGCAAAACTCGAGCTTTAAGAATTCCTAATCGATCGCGGATCGGCATTTACCGAACTATAAAAATCCAAAACGGTATCGACCCCAATTTCACCGAAGGTGCGATCGCGATCGCACCTTTTCTTATTGCAATCTTTATAGAAAAGGCCAAAAACTCTATTGGAACTTTAAGGTTTTGAGACAGTCGTTTCATATAATTAGAACTAAGGTTGAAGTCGGGCAGTGCATCCAAAGACTTTAAAAGACTTGGGAGGATAAAGAGCGATCGCCCAGCCAGACGCTAGGGCTGAGACTCGAACCCGTCGCTCTCTCGACCTCCTACCACCATAGATTTTCTGAAGTTCGAGCGTTCTGCACACACTGTTTGGGGATTCGTAACCATGTCTGGATTGGTCAATAAAGTTTTAATTAGCGCGTCGGCAATGGGACTCAGTGCCTTCGTTGCCGCCCCCGCCTTCGCTGGAAGTATAACCGGAGCGAGCGTTTCTGGCACTCACCTGCTCTACGAAGCACAAGGCACCTCCACCGTTCTCAACAACTCCGCCGACCTCGCGGACGTACTGCAAGGTGATTTCAGCAATCCTGGCGGAAACATCGAACTGTCGGGAACCACCAGCCACAGCAACGCCGCAGATATGACGAACGCCACTGTCCTGCAAGGCGCGGTCGATGGTGAAAACGTCTTCATCAGCAGCCTGACCACCAACGATTGGCTCTCGGGAAACTATGGAAACCGTCTGATCGATAAGTGGTTCTACGAGGCTTGGCACGATACCTCGACCGGTTTTCAAACCTGGGTGAGTGACAACTACTCCACCACGGATTACAGCGCGGCTTTGATGGGCTTTGAGATGTTTGGCGGCTACAAACGCTTTAGCGATCCCAACGTCAGCTATGTCAACACAGACAGCAGCGGCGATCTCTTCGTCGGCTTAGCCGGACACCTCAACCACAGCAGCGGCGTCAACCTGAGCGAAGTCGTCAAAGTCACCTACCAAGGCGACACCAAGTTTCTCTACGCAATGGGAGACGCTTTTGACTCCGGCATGACGAGCGTGGACGACGGCGTGTCTCACACTGGCTTGTACAACCTGCGCTTTAGCGACAACACCAACGTCCCGCCTGCGGCAGACGTTCCCGAACCCTCCACGATGCTCGGGTTGTTGGCAGTCGGAAGCCTGTTCGGTTTAGCCAAACGCAAAGTCGAAGCGTAAAGGCGATCGCATCCAAGTTTCGACCGAAATTTTAAGAGTTTCGGGTGCTGAGTTGGTCAACCGAGACAACGAACGGATACAAGGGAGCCGATAAAGGCTCCCTTTTCTTGGGCGTCTTTCCTGAGCGTCTTCCTACTGCAACACCGGAGTTTTAACCGTTCCCCGGAGTCCGTCAACGACCTCGTGCAGTCCGTCCGCATCGAGGCGATAACTCAGAGGATGCGCCACCAGTCGAGCCGTACTTTCAAACAACACGGCAATTTCAATCAAGCCGTTTTCCTTCAACGTGCGTCCCGTAGACACCAAATCCACGATCGCCTCAGACATTCCCGTAATCGGCCCCAGTTCCACCGAACCGTACAGCGGCACGATTTCCACCGGTAAATCTAACTCGCGGAAATACTCCCGCGCACAGCGAACAAATTTCGACGCCACGCGGCCGTGGGGCGGCAGTTCGATGGGTTGTCGGTAAGGACTCGAGGCTTTCACCGCCACGGACAAGCGACAGCCCCCAAAGCCCAAATCCGCTAAATGGGCAACTTTCGGCTGTTTTTCCCGAAGCACGTCGTAACCGACGATACCCAGTTGAGCCTGTCCGTATTCGACGTAAACCGGAACGTCTTGCGCACGAACGAGTAAGCCTTTGGCCGAGCCGCTGGCATCGACGATTTGCAGTTGTCGGTTCGAGGAGTCGAGAAACGCACTGAAATCGAGACCGAGCGATTTCAGGCGATCGATACTGTCTTTAAGCAGAGAACCTTTCGGCAGAGCAATAGTCAGCATAAACCCAGTGATGAAGGTGATGATGTGGGGAGATTTCCCATCATCCCATCATCCCATCATCCCATCATCCCATCATCTCGAGCGTACCCTCACGAGGACGAACTTTCCTCAACCGTCTCGATGGTTTTGGGGGCGTCGATGTCCTCTTTCGTCACCGCCGGTTCCACGAGTTTGCGATCGAGTTCCTGACTCGAAAATAGCGGTAAAATTTCCGTAATAAAAGCTTCGGCGGCTTTCGAGCGATAGCGGTTGGGATTGTAAATCACGTTGAGGGTGCGTTTGACCACCACATCGTCAATCGTCGTGCGGTGTAACACGCCCATTTGTAACTCTTTTTCAATGGCCGATACCGAGACGAACGCCGCCCCCAAACCGGACTGAACGGCACTTTTAATCGCCTCGATCGAATTGAGTTCCATCTCCAGCTTCAAACGTCCCGTATCGATACCGCAACGAGAGAGAACGCGATCGATTACCTTACGAATCGTCGATTGAGAATCGAGGGCGATGAAATTCAACTTGTAGAGTTCCTCTTTCTCGATCGATTCCTGTTGAGCCAAAGCATGAAACGCCGGTAAAATCAACGCCAGCTCGTCTTCCGCGTAAGGAACGATTTCCAACGAATCCTGTAAGTCCGTCGGCACTTCCCCCCCAACAATGGCCAAATCCACCTGTCCGTTGGCCACGCTCCAAGACGTGCGTCGCGTCGAATGCACGTGAAGCTGAACCGCCACGTCCGGATACCGCTGTCGAAACGCGCCGATGGTGCGGGGTAACAAATAAGTTCCCGTCGTTTGAGAAGCGCCGACGATTAACGTTCCCCCTTGAAGATTTTGCAAATCCTCGATCGCGCGACAAGTTTCCTGACACAGCGTGAGAATTTTTTCCCCGTAACTGAGTAACAAATGCCCCGCCTCAGTCAATTGCGCCCGTCTACCTCCTCGATCGAACAGCGGTACGTTTAACTGCCGTTCGAGATTTTGAACTTGTAGGCTGACGGCCGGTTGAGAGACGTACAGGCTATCTGCTGCCCGCTTAAAACTCCCCTCAGATGCAATAGCTTTGAGGATGCGTAACTGATCTAGGGTGAAAGGAAGGTCAGACATAGGGATAAATCTGCAAGGGGAAAGGTGCCTATCGGCAACCCACTGATGCCATTGGTGTGAGTGTTGAGGGCGAACCGTTTTCGATCCCTCTCAAACAACGACCCTACCACAACCGCGAGTCAACTCCTTCAAAGATTTGTTGCTCGATCCCCCAAAAGTGCGATCCTCAGAAGTCACACTCGCCATCGAACACTTGTAGGGGCGATCCCCTTTTGGTAAAATCTATCGCACAACTGGTACTAATACTTAAAAACACGCCCTTAGTCTTCCCAAGCAAACAGCAGACCTCCTGCTGTAGTATGATCGCGTTAACTTGACGCGGGTTTCGGGAAACGTCCGTGGCAAGCTCTATCGCTAGAGCCAGGTCGTTCTCGATCGAACCGTCTCTGCTGACGGCGATCGGTTCGGGGAAAGATCTCATGCACAGTAGTAGCATCCAGCTTTCCGAGGGACGAGTTGCGAGCTGGCTTGGCAAGAATCCTCGCGTCTGAGATCGATACTCGAGCGCGGGAAACTCGCCCAAACCAGTAAAGCAATCTTCCGATCTGCGTTCGCAGCGGTAGTCCTCTCTGGTAAGGTAGTCATGGCAATGGGGAAACGCCTCGATCGCCAAGGCTGGAGTCGCCCTTCCACAATCGACACAAACGTACAGGCTGAGCCTGGTGTACAGTGCGACCTGTGGGAAACGAACTAAAAAATTGAGATCCGGTTAACGGCGGTGAGACACATCGTCGGAACCTGTAGCGGGGGAAACGGCCTGCCGTCCTCCCCAAACAGGAAATCCTAGGAGCGATTCTAGGAGAAACTCGACGCCATCGTTTTAGACTTGGCGTGGGGAGATGTTACACAATCATACGTGTCGATAGAGGAAACTTATGAGCACGAAGCCAGATCGCGTGGTTCTTATTGGTGTTGCCGGGGACTCCGGTTGTGGAAAATCCACGTTTTTACGCCGACTCGCCGATTTGTTCGGTGAAGACATGATGACAGTCATCTGCTTAGATGACTACCACAGCTTAGACCGCAAAGGACGGAAAGCGGCCGGCGTGACCGCTCTCGATCCGAGAGCCAACAACTTTGACTTGATGTACGAACAGGTCAAAGCCTTAAAAGAAGGAAAATCGGTCGATAAACCCATTTACAACCACGAAACTGGAGAACTCGATCCCCCGGAACGAGTCGATCCGAACAATATCATCGTCATCGAAGGTCTGCACCCGATTTACGACGAGCGCGTTCGGAACCTGCTCGATTTCAGCGTTTACCTCGACATCAGCGACGAAGTTAAAATTGCCTGGAAGATCCAGCGCGATATGGCAGAACGGGGCCATACTTACGAAGACGTTCTGGCCTCGATCGAATCTCGCCGCCCTGACTTCGAGAAATACATCGACCCTCAAAAACAACACGCAGACGTCGTCATCCAAATTCTGCCGACGAACCTCATCAAAGACGACAAAGAGCGCAAGATCCTGCGCGTACAGTTGATTCAACGCAACGACGTCGATGGCTTCGAGCCGGTTTATCTGTTCGACGAAGGCTCTACCATTCACTGGACGCCTTGCGGTCGCAAACTGACCTGCTCTTATCCCGGTCTGAAACTGTTCTACGGCCCCGATAACTACTACGGTCACGATGTTTCAGTCCTCGAAGTCGACGGTCGCTTCGACAACCTCGAAGAAATGATTTACGTCGAAGGACATCTGAGCAACACTTCTACGAAGTACTACGGCGAACTGGCTCACCTGCTGCTGAAGCACAAAGAATATCCCGGCGCCAACGACGGAACGGGCTTGTTCCAACTGCTGGTGGGTCTGAAGATGCGCGAAGCTTACGAACGCCTCACGGCTTCTGATTCTAAGGTTCCTGTCGAAGTCTAGGGTTTTTCTAACTCTATCTCCGAGAGGTCAGCACCAACGGTGTCTGACCTCTTCTTTTTTGAAGAGGCGAGGGTTGAAGAGGCGAGGGTTGAAGAGGCGATCGCTTTAACGGCCGTCCGGAGGCTGACTTCGACGCCTGCCAGAAAGATATGTTACATTTGATTAAGATTATGAGTTAGCAAAGCTGCTTAAAAATAATCGTTCGTTGCCGAAACCGGAGATAGCTGCAATATGAAATTTTCTTGGAGAGTCGCTTTACTCTGGGCGCTGCCGATCCTCGTCATCGGATTTTTCCTGTGGCAAGGCGCGTTCTCTTCATCCGCTGTAACGGCTGGAAATAACGCCGCTGCAACTCGCATGAGTTACGGTCGCTTCCTCGACTATCTCGAAGCCGGCCGCGTCACCAGTGTCGATCTCTACGAAGGCGGACGCACCGCCATCGTCGAAGCCGTCGATCGCGACCTCGACAACCGCGTGCAACGGCTGCGGGTCGATTTACCGGCCAACGATCCCCAACTGATCGCCCGACTGCGGGAAGCCAACGTCAGCCTCGATAACCACCCGCCCCGGAACGACGGCGCCATTTGGGGACTGTTGGGCAACCTCGTCTTTCCCATCCTACTGATTGCGGGCTTGTTCTTCCTGTTCCGTCGCTCCAGTAACGCCCCCGGCGGCCCCGGACAAGCCATGAACTTCGGGAAGTCTCGGGCGCGGTTCCAAATGGAAGCGAAAACCGGGGTTCTCTTCGACGACGTGGCCGGGGTAGACGAAGCGAAGGAAGAACTCCAAGAAGTCGTCACGTTCCTGAAAAAACCCGAACGCTTTACCGCCGTCGGCGCTCGCATTCCCAAAGGCGTGTTGCTAGTGGGACAACCGGGAACCGGTAAAACCTTATTAGCCAAAGCGATCGCCGGAGAAGCCGGGGTTCCCTTCTTCAGCATCTCCGGTTCGGAATTCGTGGAAATGTTCGTGGGTGTGGGCGCCTCCCGCGTGCGCGACCTGTTTAAAAAAGCCAAAGAAAACGCGCCCTGCATCATCTTTATCGACGAAATCGACGCCGTAGGTCGTCAGCGTGGCGCCGGAATCGGTGGCGGTAACGACGAACGGGAACAAACCCTCAACCAACTCCTGACGGAAATGGACGGTTTTGAGGGCAATACCGGAATTATCATCATCGCCGCCACCAACCGCCCCGACGTTCTGGATTCGGCACTGTTACGCCCCGGACGGTTCGATCGCCAAGTTTCGGTGGACGCTCCCGATATCAAAGGTCGCCTGTCGATTCTGGAAGTCCACGCCCGCAATAAGAAACTGGCACCGGAAGTCTCCCTCGATGCGATCGCCCGTCGCACCCCTGGATTTACCGGGGCTGACTTAGCCAACCTGCTCAACGAAGCCGCCATCCTCACCGCTCGCCGTCGCAAAGAGGCCATTACAATGGCTGAAATCGACGATGCGGTCGATCGCGTCGTCGCTGGGATGGAAGGCACTCCCCTCGTCGATAGCAAGAGCAAGCGTCTGATTGGCTATCACGAAGTCGGTCACGCTATCGTTGGGACTCTGCTGAAAGACCACGACCCGGTTCAAAAAGTCACCCTGGTTCCGCGCGGACAAGCTCGGGGTCTGACCTGGTTCGTTCCCTCGGAAGACCAAACCCTGATTTCTCGCTCTCAAATTCGCGCTCGCATTACGGGGGCTTTGGGCGGACGTGCCGCTGAAGAGGTGATTTTCGGCGATGCGGAAGTCACCACTGGCGCGGGGAACGACTTGCAACAGGTGACGAACATGGCCCGTCAGATGGTGACGCGGTTTGGAATGTCCGATCTCGGTCCGATGTCCCTGGAAAGCCAATCCGGTGAAGTGTTCTTAGGTCGCGACTTGATGACGCGATCGGAATACTCTGAAGACATCGCCGCTCGCATCGACGCTCAGGTTCGCACGATTGTCGAACAGTGCTACGACGATGCTTGTCAGATTATGCGGGATAACCGCGCTGTTATCGATCGACTCGTCGATTTGTTGGTGGAAAAAGAAACCATCGACGGCGAAGAATTCCGTCAAATTGTTGCAGAATACACGGACGTTCCTGAAAAAGAACAGTACGCCGCTATTCTGTAGGACGTTCGGTTAAGGCAAAAACGATTCAAGTCAAAATCGTTTTTCACAATTACAAATTCACAATTACAAACACCTCGGGCTTGTCTCGAGGTGTTTTTTGGCATAACTTCTAGCCAATCTACAACGGCATTGTTCCCATGTCTATGTCTAGCAATCCGAAGGCAGCCTTCCACCTACAAGCCCCTCTATCCCCCCGGTGAAGATTTCTGGAAACCCAGCTCCTCGGTAACGGAGGATTTATAAATCGCATGTGAATCGCGTATAAATCAAAACTATACTATATCAAAAATCAAGCGCCTATTTGGGTGAATTTAAACTCACGAAAAAACATAAAAATGTAATCATTTATAGTATTAAAACAATAGGATTAAAACAACAGGACGAGTCGAATCCGTTTCCCCATGATTTCTTAGCTCAAGAAAATTGCGATATTCCGCCTGCATCATGTCGCGAAACGATAGATAGCGATCGGCGCCGGGAAGCAAATCGCTAAAAAACCAAGCTTCCCATTCTCCATCCGCCGTGACGATCTCGGGATTGAGAAGATAAATGGCAGATTCCCCTTTTCGGCTAATTTCCAAAGCCGTATGTAAGTACTCAACCCGCAACTGACTGCAATCTTGCTCGTCTCCGTATACCAAATAAGTTTCGTCGGGAACCGAAGGAATCGGAAACGAATTATTGCCAGTCGTTCGATTGTTCTGACGACGGCGATCGCGTGCGACGAACGCTTCAATCCAGGCTCGATGTCGGACTCGAAACCATTCAATATTTTCCATAGACCACAGGCGATCGATAAACGGCGTCGTCCGACGCCAACCGTTGGAGACTTTTAAAAACTCGCGATAAGATGTCGGTAGCCTCGTCCCCAAACGGGTTTCAGCCTGAAGAATTTCTGCCTCAGTCGCCCCAGGAAACCCCAACCAGCCCGACTCGATCGCCTCTAGAGACAGTGGCTCGCCCCGATCTTCAATTGATTCCAGTAACTCCTGGCTCCACTGTCTCAAAAAGCGTTCCCAGTCGAAAGTACTCATAGTAAAATTACAGAACTTGAAGCCAGGGCAATTCAAAAGAAGAAGCGGCTACGGGTTTGGCAGAGTTTCGATCTTGAAGAAGGACGAGTACCTGTAACAGGTGTATGCCTCTGCTTAATTGCAGTTCAGGGAGTACGATCGCATAGTGAGATCGACCCGAACTGAGAGGTTTCGGTGGTGTTTCGGCGAAGGGGGAAGACGCCGACGAGCGATCGGTGAGGTTGCGAAGATAACATTGAGCGCGGTACGTCAGAGGGCGATCGCCCAACTCGACGGACTCGAGTTCGGACTCGAGTTCGGGAACACTCACATAAATCTCCAAACTAAACCGTTGGTTGCTATTGAGAAGCGGATCGGGAAAAATCCGACCCGAGCGATCGATAAATTTGGGCGTTTGAGTGGTCGAAGGCTGAAGTAAGCGCAAATGTTGGATTTCCAACGTCAGGGAGATGGCGGGAGGAAGCGGTTTCACCACGCGATCGTTGAGGGTTTCGGTGTCCGTTGTACCACTTCTTCGATGGCGATTCCGTTCCATTCCTCGCGGGTGTCGGTTTCTCGATGGACAACCTGCGTGTTCCAAGCGTTTTGTGTTTCCTGAATTTCCACGAGAAACGAGGCCAAGAGCTGCCACGTTCCTTCCTCGTTTGGGACTAGACTATCTGCCACCAACTCATCTTTCCCTAGATCGCAAAGATGTATTAAATATCTAAATAGGGTTTGCTGAAAAAGTTATCAAAAGCCGGGGGGTGGAAAACGAACAA